>DASQBT010000155.1:0-1679 GCA_035635075.1 Thiobacillaceae bacterium
ACAATTATGCTATGCAATGGCGCAAGGCGCCAAATGTTGCTTGTGACAGGCTGAAGAAGAAAATGGATTTCAGCCCGGGCGTTATGCCATAGACAGGTCGGCGCCGCTTGCGCGGGCGGTGGATAAAGAATTAGTCAACAAGATGAGCCGACCTGGAGAGCGCGAGGACAATGTCGCGTCTTGACAAGGTCGGCAGGCCCGCACGAACTCTCGATTGCCGGCAGAAAACTGGACTTGTGCAAATGGCGGAGCGGACGGGACTCGAACCCGCGACCCCCGGCGTGACAGGCCGGTATTCTAACCAACTGAACTACCGCTCCAGCGGTATCTCCGGGAACACGCGACTGACATATCGCTGACACGGAAGGCAATCTAGCCAAACAACGCCGGCCAAGTGCCTGTTTTGAGTGGCGTCCCCACGGGGATTCGAACCCCGGTTTGCGCCGTGAAAGGGCGATGTCCTAGGCCTCTAGACGATGGGGACGAGGCTGACGGCGAACCGTCGACTTCTTGCGCAACTGGGTCACAGTCACACCCAGCAGCAATTGCACTAAAGCCGGCAGAATGAAGTTGATCACTCCTGCCTGCCGCCGCGCGAAATTGCCAGCCGGAATCCTGCAATCACACCGATCACACTTGGCGGCAAGCGCGGCAAGATACCAAGCGCCGAACTTGTGCAGCATGACATCGATACAGATTTCAGGTTGGTGGAGGTAAGCGGGATCGAACCGCTGACCTCTTGCATGCCATGCAAGCGCTCTCCCAGCTGAGCTATACCCCCAACACAGAAGCCGCGCATTTTAGTAGAGAAGCCGCTTGCTTGTAAAGGAGTTTTTGCCTCAATCAGGGAACAGCTTGCCCGGATTGAGGATGCCCGCAGGGTCGAATTGCTGCTTGACTGCGCGCATCAGAGCCAGGGTCGGAGGATCTATTTCGAGCGGCACGTAGGCACGCTTCTCGCTGCCGATGCCGTGCTCGCCGGACAGCGTACCTCCCAGTTTCAGCGTCTCGTTAAACAGACTGCCGAGGGCAGCCCGCGCACGCTGCATTTCGTCCGCATCGTCGGGGTGCACCATCAGATTCACATGCAGGTTGCCGTTGCCGGCGTGGCCGAACGAAACGATAGGCAGCTTGTGGCGGTCCGCCAGTTGGTCGACGAAGTCGACAAATTCGGTCAGCCGCGAGACCGGAACGACCACATCCTCGTTGATCTTGAGCGGGGCAATCTGTTTGACCGCATGCGATAGCGACTTGCGTGCGGCCCACAGGCGCAAGGCTTCATCGCGCTGGACTTCCTCTTTCAACTCCAGCAGGCCTTCTCCCCGCAGGGCAGCCTTCAAGGCCGCGACCTGGCGCGGCAAATCGGCGCGAGCGCCGTCGGCTTCGACCATCAGCAGAGCGTGCGTCTCGGCCGGCAGGTCATCCGCTGCGCCGGTGGGACGAATGGCATCGATCGCACGATGATCCATGAACTCGAGGGCGCAGGGCAGGACTGACTGCCGCATCACGCGTCCCACTGCTTCGAGCGCCGCGTGGTTGCCGCTGAAGCACAGCCGCAGCGTGGTGGTTGCTTCGGGCGCAGGCAGCAGTTTGAGCGTGGCTTCGGTGATTAGCGCGAGCGTGCCTTCGGAGCCGATCAGCAGCCGGGTTAAGTCGTAGCCGGTGACCCCTTTGGTGGT
>DASQBT010000156.1:0-12071 GCA_035635075.1 Thiobacillaceae bacterium
GGAATGCGCGCCCATCTCCGCCTTGGGAGATGAATTCCTCAAGGGAAACATGGCCGTCCCGGTTGGCGTCAAACTGGGCAAACTCCCGTCTCGGATCGGGATTGTCGCCCTTGGCTTCGCCGACCTGGAACGTGCGCCCAGACGCGGGCAACGCGCCGGTGGCAATCAGAAGCGCAGCGACCAATGCCCAAGCATTCCTTCGCACCAACACCTCTACCTCCATTTAATAAATTGGGTGGAGCGCACGGCCTCGCAACAGAATCAATTGGGCTTAAGCAACCCCTGTGCCAGTGTTGTGTCACTCAATTTTGGATCGCCTACGGCGCGCCGGAGTGGCGCCATTGGCGCGGCTTTCCACACGCCCACGACGCTTCTACCGGCTTGTCTTCCAACTGCCCCAACACGCGGCATGGGAAATTATGTTGCCACGCCGCGACGTCAGAGACCGCGCGTCGACTCATGCGCGAAGTTCCTTCCAGTAGCACGGGAACCACAAGGGGCTCCAGATGCAGGGGTGGCGAGCCAGGCAGTCATAACCAGTATTGCCACAGACGAGCGCCCCATTCCTTGATGCGCGAGAGCGGTGAGCGCTGCTTCCATTCGCGCCGATGGAGCTGCTTGGATTCAGCCCGATCGGCCTGGAACCAGGCTTCCATCTGCTGCGCAAAATCGCTTCCCAGAATGACCGCATTGAGTTCATCGTTATGGAGAAAGCTGCGCCAATCCAGATTGGTCGAGCCAACGGAAGACCAGACGCCGTCGATAACCACCGTCTTGGAGTGCACAATGGCACCCTGGCGCAGAAAGATTTTCACGCCATGTTCGAGCAGCTCGTCGAAGTATGAGCGGCCGGCTTGAAGCGTAAGCCGCGAATCGGACTTGGCGGGGAGCACCAGTTCCACGTCCACGCCCCGCTGGGCCGCGTCGTCAAGGGCTTCAACCAGCTGCCGATCGGGGACGAAGTAGGCGTTGGTAAGGTGCACATAGGACGCGGCGCTCTGGATGGCGGAGATCAGTGTCACATAGATGACCCGGTCGGGATTGTCATGGTCGCTGCCAACAGCCAGAACGATGTCATGCCCGCGGGCGCTCAAAGCGGGGAAGTAGTCCTGCTGGCCCAGTGGAGGCCCCTTCTGTTTTATCCAGGTTTGGATGAACAATTTCTGGAATTCGGCCACCACCGGCCCTTCGATCCTGATATCGGTATCGCGCCAAGCCGATCCTTGTCCCGACCGAGCGCCATCCTGCTTGGACTTGGACAGCGCGCCGCTGGAGTAGCTGTCGCTGATGTTGACGCTGCCGGTAAAGACGGTCTTGCCGTCGACCACGAGCAGCTTGCGGTGGTCTCGATTATTGAGCCGCCAGCTCTTTCTCAGGAAAAGCGGATTGACCGGATTGAATTCGACGACCCTGATGCCATGCTTCTTCAGGTCATCAAAGAACGTTCTCGGGGTGTTGAGCGAGCCGATGCTGTCATAGATCAGGTTGACCTGAACGCCCTGATCCTGCTTCTCCAGCAGCAACTGCGCGAATTTGTTTCCCGCCCGGTCGTCATCGAAGATATAGGTTTCCATGTTGATGTTGTTTTTCGCGCCGCGAATGGCTTCCAGCATGGCCCGATAAGAAGCCGCATCGTCCTGCAGCAGGCTCACGCTGTTTCCAACCACAAGCGGACTGTTCACTTTGCTTTGCACGAGACGAATGTGCTTGTCCAGAATGTCGTCAGCCCCTGATTTGCGCTTCAGACCCTCCAGGATGTTGGTGCTCTGCTGCTTGGAGAGGGGGCCGCGCGCACTGTCGAGTTGCACGGGCGTCGCCGCCTGAGCGGCGGAACTGCTGTCCACCGGAGGCAAGGATTGGCAGCCGGAAATCGCCAGGATCAGGACCCAGACAGTGACGAGCGGCGCATGCGAGGCGCGCTTCCGGCCACCGGCTTGGTGGCTAGCTTCGATTGCTCCGGGGGAACAGGTGGATGCGGTGGTCATGTGAAGTGCCTTTCACTGCAACGCCGTTGAGTGGAAACACCATTCCGTCTCTAGCTGGACTGGCCTTCTCGTCTTTCGGGGTGGAGAATGCAATCCCGCCCGTCAGCAGCGATCTCAGCGACTGGATGTCTATCTGCAAGCCTTTGAAGAGTCCGAAGTGCGCATTGGCCCCGCTTACGTTCCAGAATCGCGAATTCGAGCGCACCAGGCGGGCGTACTGCGGCCTGATGGTCACATCGATATCCACCGCGCTCGTCCCGGGGCTGAGCCTGAACCCCTGCACATCACCCACCTCAACGCCACGATAGAGCACCGGGGTGCCGGATCTCAGGGAACCGACATGAGCGGCGCGCAGCACGACATGCAAGGCCCCGCGTTCCTGCACGGTAGGCGGACTGTCCAGACCGATAAATTCCGTGCTGGGCGGGCCCGTGCCTGGAAGGATCGCGATATAGGGTCCGCTGAAAACGGTCCCGACGGCTGCCCCGAAATTGGCGAGGTTTTCAATGCCTCCCTGCAGCCGAACGATCCAGAACTCCGAACCGGCCCGGGCCATCGTCGCAGCCGAGCGTCGCAACCGGACTTTGACCAAGGCATGCTGCCGGTCTTCGCTCAGTGTGAGGCCCTTGACCTGCCCGATCGGCACGCCACGGTATTCAATATTCGTCTGCTGAACGCTGACGCCGCTGGCATCCTTGAACGAGATCGAGATCAGCGGTCCATGTTCCTCGAATCGCCCAAACAGGAGATACCCCGCAACCAGGGCAGCCACAAAGGGTATTACCCAGATCACGGGGAAAGCCCATCTGCGGCTCCTCACCCTTGCGGTAGGCAATTCTTCCTGTAACCCACCCGGCTGATCGGGATTTTCTTTCCCAGGCCGAGGCTCGGAGCTCATCGCGTCTCGTCCCAAATCAAGCGGGGATCGAAGCTGGCAGTGGCGAGGATGGTCAATACGACCACTGCCGTGAAGGCCAGCAGTCCGGGGCCCGGCAATATCGTGACGAGTTGTCCCAACTTCACCAAAGCTACCAGTATCGACAGCAGGAACACGTCGAGCATGGCCCAGGGACCAATCACATCGAGCAAACGGTAAATACGCAGCCGCTGCTGTTGCCAGTGCCCTGGGCCGAATCTCTTGCTAGCCACCAGGAACAGCAGCCCGATCAGCTTGAAAAGCGGAATCACGATGCTGGCGAGAAAAACCACGCCAGCTACCAGCCATTCACGGTCCTCCCACAATCTGACGCATCCCTGCCACACAGTGTTCTCTGAATACGCGCCGTACCACACCATGCGCAGTATCGGGAAGATATTGGCCGGCAAATACAGGATCAGCGCAGCCAGGGTGAACGCCAATGTGCGCTCAATTGAATTTACCTTGCGCTCTCTCAGCTCCGAACCGCAGCGCACGCATTCGGCAATTGCGCCCGGGGCCAACCCCGGTATGCGCTGGAGCAGGCCACAGATCGGACAGGCGGTAAGGGCGTCCATACACGTCGGACTTGGCGGTGCAGGGCCTTGCGCAATGAGCAGTCGGCACTTTCATGCCGCGGCGCAGTGGAGGTGCCGCGGCGCAATGGCCGCAGTTGTTTCGGCTTAGCGCAGCACTCGGCAACAAAGATCTTCTGTCACCTGCCCGGCCAGACGCGGCCGCGCTCGGCATCTACCCCGCACAACTCACGCCTGCTTGCGAGCCCACAGCGTGCACCAGCCGCTGGCGCTTACCTTGCCTTCAACCAGCTTGCAGCTGTCGGGAGCAATGAAGTTTGCGCAATTGCCGCACATCTGGTCGCCCTTGGGCTGGGACTGGTACTTCGCCTGCGCCTGGCTGACTTTCGCGGCTGCCGACGGGCTGGCTGCCTGGCTTGCGGGTTCCGGCCCTGTACTTCCCTGCGAGGTCGAAACATCGCCTCCGGGGGCTGAACTCTCTGTCGGTTTGGTGGAATCCTTGGGCTTGCACCCGGTCACCATGGGGACGGACAAGACGCAACCCGCGGCCAGCACGCCGCGCAGGATTGCGCGCCGCTGATGATTATGACTCTCCATAATCCAATCTCCTTGAAACGTTCTGGATAACCCGCGGCCCGGGCACCACGGCGCCCGATTGGCCGCGGAATCCCGGCCATCACTTGATGATCAGATCGTTCTGGACTCGCTTGACGCCATCAGTGCCGGCAGCGAGTTTTTCAGCCATGCTGACCTGCTCGGCAGTCTTGACGTAACCGGACAGTTGCACCACCCCATCGTGGGTCGAGACCTTGATCTCCAGGCCAGTCAAAAAGTGCTCCGCCAGAAGCTTGCTCTTGACTTTGGTCGTGATCCAGGCGTCGGGATGATGTTCCTCCGCGTTAGCCACGATGATGGGGCCGCTGCTGGCCTTGGCAGCGTCAGCGGCAATCACCGGTGCCGCGGGGATGGCGATCATCAGGGCAGTCAACAGACCAAGCCTTGTGTATGCATATCTACGGACTCGCATAATTTCTCTCCTTGCATTGAAACCAATAATGACGGCGGTATGCCGCATCCAAACCCTTGGCAAACCGTATGCCAGCTAGGTTTTTCGGTTGAATTTCAATCGCTTGGGCGGTCGCCGCGCGATACATCGCGGGATACCGTGACGCAGCAGGGGATCCGCTGTCTCCTGATCCCGACGGCTTTGGCCCAAGGGCCGGGAAAAAGCTGTTTTGCAAGACAATTCTCGTTGTTGCCTGGCGACAGGCAGGTTGCCTGCCTTGCCTTTTGCCGGCGTCCGTCGGGTTCCGTTCTTACAGCGGCGGCCGCCGTCCCAGGACCAGGAAGACCAAGAACAGGCCCAGGCCGACGGCGAACAGGGCTTTGGCCATCCAGGCTGCCGGGCCGGCCAGCCCGCCAAATCCGAGAAGCGCAGCGACAATTGCAATGATCAAGAATGTGACAGCCCAACCAAACATCACGTTTACCTTTCATTGAAACCAGCCGCGCAACCGGTCGCCAAGGGGGATTCGGTCGTCGCTGCGAAGTGCGCGCCATTCAAGCGCCGGCCCCTTAACAATCTCGTGCAAACATCATTCCACCTCGCATCGAGATCGATAGTTCGACGAGGAAAACGTGAATTGCCTGGATTGTGTGCCACCTAAGTATTGGCGGAGACCCACCCACACGTTGGCCGCTGACGAATTGGGCCGCGGCCCTTCTTGGTGCAGCAGCGCCGCGATTCCGCACAACGAGGGAAGGGCCTAGTCGCCTGTCTTGAACAGGGCCGGCGAGAGATGGTGACGCTGCAGCAAGCGGTAAAATTCGGTGCGGTTGCGGCCCGCGATGCGCGCCGCCTCCGTCACCTGGCCATTGGTGACTTTCAGCAACTGGATCAGGTAGTCGCGTTCAAAGCGGCCTTTCGCCTCGCCATACGAGAGGATTTCCACCGGCTTGTCGCGCAGGGCCCGGGACACGAGGCTTGCCGGAACTAATGGCGTAGTGGTCAGCGCACAGCACTGTTCCACCACATTCACCAGTTGGCGCACATTCCCTGGCCACTCATAGCCGACCAGCATTTCCATGGCTTCCGGCGTGAATCCATTGATGCGCCGATGGTGTTTGCCGGCGAGGATCTTAAGGAAATGATTCGCCAGCAGAGGAACATCCTCGCGCCGCTCACGCAGGGGAGGAATCAGCAAGGCGACCACGTTGAGCCGGTAGTATAAATCCTCGCGAAACGAGCCTTCGCGCACCGCCGTCTCGAGATCCTGATGGGTCGCGGAAATGATGCGTACGTCCACCGCCACGACCTGGGTGGCACCAACCGGCCGAACTTCCCCGTCCTGCAGGACGCGCAGCAACTTAACCTGCAGATGGGGCGGCATGTCGCCGATTTCATCGAGAAAGACCGTCCCGCCATCCGCACTCTGAAATAGTCCCTTATTCGGTCCCACCGCGCCGGTGAAAGCGCCCTTGCTGTGACCGAACAACTCCGATTCCAACAACTGTTCCGGAATGGCTCCGCAGTTGATCGCGACAAACGGTCGGCTGTGCCGCGGGCTGGCGCGGTGCATGGCGCGCGCCAGCACCTCCTTGCCGGTGCCCGACTCGCCCTGGATCAGGACGCTGGCCTCACTGCGCGCAACGAGCTGCGCTTCCGAAAGCAGCGCCTCCATGCGTTGACTCGAGGTGATGATGTCCGCACGCCAGCCCTGTTCCCCTTCCGGGCTTTCCCTTGCCGTGGCCGGCTGCAGGGCAATGGCGCGCTGGACCAAGGCGATCAGTTCCTGGGCTTCGTAGGGTTTGGTCAAATAGCCGAATATCCCGCGCTGGGTGGCCGACACCGCGTCCGGTATGGTGCCGTGGGCGGTTAGCACGATTACCGGCATGGCCGGATCCTCCTGGTGTATGCGATCGAACAAGGCCATGCCATCCATGCCATCCATGCGCAGATCGGTGATGACCGCCTGAGGCCGGGAAACGCCAAGCAGCGCCAGGGCTTCGGCTCCACCGGAAGCGGTTTTTACCTTGAATCCGGCCGCAATGAGCCGCATGCTAAGCAACCGGAGCAAGTCCGGATCGTCGTCCACCAACAACACGGTCGAATGCCTGCTCATTTGGTCTGGTTCTCGCTCTGTGGCAGCGCTGTGGTCTGGCTGCCCTGCATCAAATCCGGATCATTCCCTTTGATCCGACTGAGCATCTCCTCCAGTTCCGCGATCCGCTGTTTTTCCCGCTGGCAAGCGGTTTCGAGCATGACCGCCCTCTGCAACAGCCGGACATACAGGCGGGTTCCCGGGTCACCGAACAGAGGCTCCAGCTCATCCAGCAGTGTCCTGGCTTGCACGAGATCCTCCCAGGACGCATTCTCCAGACTCAACAGGCAAGCAAGCTTGAGCCTATCGCTGGCGCCGATCGGGTCAAGATGCTGCAACCGCTTGATCTCGGCCTGTTGGGCAGCAATGTCCTGAGACATGAGTTTCTGGAGGTACTCGTTCAATTGGTCCAGCGTGAAACGAGCAATGGCCCGCTTCACCAGAGCGATCAATTCCGGCGCTTCGTAGGGTTTGGTCAAGAAACCGAATACGCCGCGCCGGGTTGCATCAACCGCGTCGGGGATAGTGCCATGCGCGGTGAGAACAATCACCGGCAGGTCTGGATCCATCTGGTGGATGCGATGAAAGAGCGTCATACCGTCCAACCCCTCCATGCGCAGATCGGTGATGACCACCTGAGGCCGAGACGCACCGATGAAGGCCAGCGCTTGTTCGCCACTCAAGGCGGTCCTGGCGTTGAAGCCGGCTGCGTGCAGCCGCATGCTCAGCAGCCGCAACAACTCCGGGTCGTCATCCACCAACAATACGGTCGGATTTGTGCTCATTTCACTTCGGCCGGCTTTGCCTGGCTGCGTTTCATCAACTCCAATTCGAGCTCCTTGATTTGCTTAAGCTTCTCCTGAAGTTCATCAGCGCGCTTCTTGTCCTGCCTTTGCGCCGTCTCCGCCGCCACCATCCTTTGCAGCAGGCGAACGTAGAGACGGGTCTCCGGATCCGCAAACGCGGTTTCCAGCCCATCCAATTGCGCCTGAGCCTGCCCCAGTTCATCCAGCGTCGCGTTCTCCAGGCTCAACAAGTAGGCCATCTTCAGCCGGTCGCCTGGCGCCGGGTCCGGCTTGCCTTGCATGCGCTTCGCCTCTGCCCGCCGGCCGGTGATATCCAGTCTTTCGCTCTTCTGGACGAATCCATCCATTTGCTTGAGCGTGAACGCTGAATCCACGACCTTGACGGGTGCCATTGCCTGCTGCCCCTTGAGGGGCTGTGTGCCGGTTGCCGTACAACCGCTCACAACCAGGCATACGCCCATTGCCACCATTCGAGAAGTCATCGTTCCGCTCCTTCACGCGCGCTCCTCAGCGTGACCTGGAAGCATGCCCCCCACGGGCGCCGCTCCACCAGATCCACCTGCCCGTTATGCGCGTCCACATATTCCTTCACGATCGCCAGGCCCAATCCGCTCCCGCGTATTGGACCTGAAGGCTGGACCCTGCCCTTGAAAAAAGGCTGCCATATGGACATCCGGTCTTGCTCCTGCACGCCCGGTCCCTGGTCGCAGATCATGATTCTTGCATAGTGGCCGTCGGCCGTGGCGCTGAGTTCGATGCTGCCCTCCTGCGGGCTGAACCGTATTGAGTTGGAGAGAAGATTGCTGAACACAGTCTCCAACTTCTTCCGGTCACCATACAATTTGGTCTGCGGTCCGACTACGCTGACCACGAGCTCCTTGGACTGGATAGCCAGATCATGCCTCTGCAGCACAGGCGCAAGCAGTTCCTGCAGCGACATGGCCTCGGGCACGATGGGATCAGGCTCGTGAATAGCACGGCTGTAATCGATCAGTTCTTCGATCAGGCCCTGTAATTCGCGCGCATTATTGCGCATGATGTCGGTAATCTCCAGCTGTTGTGGCGCTAGTTCACCGCCGACTTCATCGGCGAGCAACTCCACCCCCTCGCGCAATGCCGCCAGTGGCGTCTTCAGTTCATGGGACACGTGGCGCAGAAACAGAACCTTCTGCGCTTCCACCTCGATCAGCCGGCGGCGCAGCCAGTCAACCTGCTCGCCCAGGTAGACGAGATCGCGCGGACCAGTGATAGGCTGACCAGGGGCAAGGTTATTCTCACCCAAACGTCGCACGGCTTGAGCCAGTTGCTTCACCGGGCGATTTATCAACCAGGAAAAGATCAGTGCCAATAACAGCGACAAGGGAACCATCGCCATCCCCTGCAAGGCAAGCGCGCGCTGGGCCGAATCCGCGGTGCTCTGCAAATTGGCGGTCTGGCGGTCGATGAGATGGTTGCCTTCGCCGACCATGTCTAGGGCCATGGCGTGCAACGCATCAAACTTGGGAGCCAGCGCCACCAGCTTGTCCGGTTCGGCGGACCGTTTAGCGCCGAGCTGCTGGTATAAGCGTATTTCTGCCGCAGCGACGGCCTCCAGCCTTTGTTGCTGCTGCGGTTGCAGCCCCACTTCCCGCAGGGCGGAAATGGACTCCTGCAGATGACGATGCGCATCGACGACTGGTTTCAGCAACTTGGGATCCTCGAGCACATAGTTCTGCACGGCTGCGCGCTGCAGGGCATCCACCCCGTCCACCAGTTGCCGCGTGGTGCGGGTCACGGTCACCGTCGTTGCCACCGAGCGGCGGCCTTCGCGCACAAGTTTGTCGACGATAAGCGCAGCGTTAAGCATGCTGCCGGCCAGAGGCAGCGCCACCAGGGCGAATGCAAGCAGCAACAGCATGGTGAAGGAGTGCGGGTAATGGGGTTGCAGTTTCATTGGTTGTATGCCGCCCGGAACCGAACAATATCTTCCGCATCTGCAATGAACAATGTTTCTCTGAGTGTAGGCGTCTTTTCGTGCCAGAAAAGGGCCGAATAGTTCATGGTCTTCCAAAGGCATCAACGCTTGTAGGCCGCGACAGAGAGAAGCTTTGGATTAAGGATGGCAATTATCACAATTGGCATTGGTCACTCTTGCGGCCTTGCGGCGATGCACGCTGTTGGTCAGTCACCTGCGAATATGGCGCGCCGGTTCGCAAATTCGCGGGAGGCTGGTTTGAAGCAGTTCTCGGGATAGAATTTCGACATTCGGCCGAAGGCTAATCACACGTTCTTTGCGTCAGCAAAATTACCATGTCCAATCTGGAGTCCTGGGAACTCGCCAGTTATGTCGTGACCGTTATCGGCCTGCCGCTGGCCATCGCCGTATTCTTGTTTGAGCAGCGCAAGGAACGCGAAAACGAGGACGAGGCAGCCTACCAGTTGCTGTCCGACGCCTATACGGATTTTCTCAAGCTGGTGTTAGTCAATACGGATTTGCAACTCAGAACCCGCGACCACGTCACCGACCGGACTCCCGACCAGCGCGAACGCATGATGGTGTTGTATGAGATTCTCATCGCCCTATTCGAGCGGGCCTACCTGCTGGCATATGATGAGAACATGTCCGTGCAAAAACGACGCCGTTGGCTGTCATGGGAGGATTACATGCGCGAATGGTGCGCCCGCGCCGATTTTCGCAGTGCGCTCCCCACCTTGCTGCAGGGTGAGGATGCGGATTTTGCCGCCTATATCCGGCGGCTTGCCCAGGAAGGTCAGGCGGGAAACTGAGATGGAAGATCCTGTGGACGATTCGATGGACGCACCGGTCAATGTCTTGGGCGAAGCGCTGCAGCCTTGCAGCTTGCATCCGCTCACCGGCTTCTATCGGGACGGTGCGTGCAACACCGGGCCCCAGGACTTCGGCCTGCATGGAGTATGCGTACTCTTGAGCGAGGAGTTCCTCGCCTTCTCCAAGTATGCCGGCAACGATCTTTCCACCCCTGCGCCGGAATATGGATTTCCCGGCCTCAAGGCGGGTGAACGCTGGTGCCTGTGCGCCAGCCGCTGGCAGCAGGCTTTGGACGCGGGTTATGCGCCCAAGGTCGTGCTGTCCGCCAGCCACCAAACCGCGCTGAACGTGGTGGCGCTAGACGACTTGAAAGCCTACGCGCTGGATTTGAATTGATCCGGTGCGAACATGCCGCAGTCGAGGACTCCTAGGCCTGCAAGGTCAACACGGCGGCGCCCTGCAGTGCGCCGCGGCGCAAGCGATCCAGCGCTTCATTCGCCTGCTCCAGCGCAAAGCTCTGAACGGTCGTCTGTACCGGCACGCGCGGCGCAAGATCGAGAAACTCCAGGCCGTCGCGGCGCGTGAGATTCGCGACCGACCGGATCATGCGCTCGCCCCACAGTGCGGCATAAGGAAATGCCGGGATGTCGCTCATGTGTATGCCGGCGCACACCACGGATCCACCTTTTTCGAGCAGCTTCAGGGCCGCAGGGACCAAAGCGCCGGCCGGCGCAAAGATCAGGGCTGCGCCCAATTGGGCCGGCGGCCTCTCTCCCGTGCTCCCGACCCATTCGGCGCCCAAACTGCGCGCGAATTCTTGGCTGTCTGTATCGCCAGGGCGGGTAAAGGCGTAGAAGTCCCGGCCTTGGTGCTTCACCAGCTGGGCAACGATGTGCGCGGCCGCGCCGAAACCGTAGATGCCGATCCGCCGAACGTCACCGGCAAGGCGCAGCGCGCGGTAACCGATCAGTCCCGCGCACAGCAGGGGCGCCACCGTTTCCGCGGCCTGCGCCTCGGGCAGCGGGAAACAAAAGCGCGCATCAGCCACCGTATAGTCGGCGTAGCCGCCCGGAATCTGGTAGCCGGTAAAGCGTGCCGCGTCGCACAAGTTCTCCTTGCCGGCAAGGCAATAGCGGCACTTCCCGCAGGTCCAGCCTAGCCAGGGCACGCCAACCCGCTGCCCGATATGGAATCCGGCGATGCCGGCACCCAATCCGCTGACCCGACCTACGATCTCGTGCCCCGGGATGATGGGCAGCGCCGGGTCCGACAATTCTCCATCGATCAGATGCAAATCGGTGCGGCATACTCCGCAAGCTTCCACCCTGATCTGGATTTGACCGGCACCCGCGCCCGGCACCGGCAGGCTGGCCAGGCGCAATGGCGAGCCGGGGCGGTCAAGTATCATGGCGCGCATGCTCGCGCCTGGCGCCGAGTGCATGCTCATCGCAGTCGCGCGACCGACACGCAGAGATCGTGCACTGCCTGGGCAGCTTTGAAGTGCGTTTCCCGATAAGAGTTGTATTCGAAGATTTCCATGGCCAGCAGCCTGTAGCCCCCCTGAGCGGATTTCATTGCGTCGAACAACTCACGCCGCAAGTTACCAGCCCGCGCCGAAGCGCCGACCCCTGGCTCCATTACTCGACCGAGCACCGCCAGGTTTAGGCTGATGTCGCAGCAGACAGTAGCGGAGCAACGAGATATAACGCCTATGCCGCCGGATTTGTGCCGGGCAATCGATCGCGCCAGATTCTGCACGTTCACTGTTTGTGTGTCTCCCGCAATTGGTTGGGTGCACCGGCAGCTCCTGCCCTAATTCAACGCTTGCTGACCCGGTCTTGGCCGCCAAAAAAATCTTGCTTCCGGTCAATGATCTGTCCACGCCAGAAGTTGCTTGCAATGGTTGAAATTCCCTACTATCGTATACCGATAGCGGTATTCGCTACTTCTTAGTCGCCAT
>DASQBT010000157.1:0-5595 GCA_035635075.1 Thiobacillaceae bacterium
CACCCGGTTTTCACGGGCATAGCGGATCGCAGCGATCTTCCCTTCCACACCGCGTTTACCAAATCCACCCGGGACCAGAATTGCATCCATGCCTTTCAGACATTCGATCCCCTTGCTCTCGAGACTCTCGGAGTCGATGTAACGAATGTTGACCCGGCTATGGGTGTGGATGCCCGCGTGTACCATGGCCTCCGACAGTGACTTGTATGATTCCGTCAGGTCCACGTACTTGCCGACGAAGGCCACGTTTACCTCGTGCGTCGGATTCTCCAGCGCCTGCACCAGATTTTTCCATACCGTCAGGTCGGCCGCGCGTGCCAGTATGCCGAGCTTATGGCAGACGATCTCGTCGAGAATCTGATCATGCAACATGGTGGGGATCTTGTAGATTGAATCGGCGTCGCGCACCTCGATTACCGCTTCGGGCTGCACGTTTGTGAACAGCGCAATCTTGCGCCGCTCCTCAGCGGGAATCTCCCGATCCGCCCGGCATAGCAGGATATCGGGCTGTATGCCGATCTCACGCAGTTCCTTGACCGAGTGCTGGGTCGGTTTGGTTTTTAGCTCGCCGGCGGTGGGGATGTAGGGCAGAAGCGTCAGATGAATGAAGCAGGTGTTGTTGCGCCCTTCCTCTATACCCATCTGACGGATGGCCTCCAGAAACGGAAGCGATTCGATGTCGCCGACTGTGCCGCCGATTTCCACCAGCGCAACATCCGCCTTCCCTGCCCCGGCGCGGATATGGAGCTTGATCTCATCCGTGATGTGCGGAATGACCTGCACTGTGCCGCCCAGATAGTCGCCCCGGCGTTCCTTGTCGATCACGCTCTTGTAAATCTGCCCGGTGGTAAAGTTGTTGCCCTTCCCCATCTTGGCACGCGAAAAGCGTTCGTAGTGCCCCAAGTCCAGATCGGTTTCCGCGCCGTCTTCCGTCACGAACACCTCGCCATGCTGGAATGGACTCATGGTGCCAGGATCAACGTTGATGTAGGGGTCGAGCTTCAAGAGGGTGACTTTGATGCCACGGGATTCGAGAATCGCGGCCAGAGAAGCAGAGGCGATGCCTTTACCTAAGGAAGACACCACCCCGCCGGTGACAAACACATACTTGGTCATGGATATGGGCGGGACGGGCAATGCTGAATTCTACCCTAACGAACCCGCATGCAACCATCGGAATGGCGGTTCAATAACAGCCGCCCTTGAGCCGCCCTTGAGGATTGATTGCTTCGCCGCCACCGCGGTTTTTGCACCGGCGAGACGAAGCCGCAATCCCTGTGTTCGGTCACCATGATTATTGCCCAGGAGTAAAGTTCCAAATAGACCGCTGCGCAGGAAGCGATTTTATTCATGCGTATTGGCATTTTTTTTGAACGGTGATGGATGGCTAAGAAATACCCTCTTTACATGCTCAGTTTCCATAAATATAATAAGACTTATTCTTATTTATACTTTGGGTTCAGGCCATGAGCACCCCTCTGTCACTCGCCCATCTCAAGCCCGGCGATCATGCGGTGATCTCCCACTTGAAGGTGGACGAAGCCTTGTATCAGCGCCTGTCGGCAATGGGCTTGCGCAAAGGGCGTTCGGTCCGGGTGGTGCGCTGTGCTGCTTTGTCCGGCCCAATCCAGGTGCGTGTGGGATTCACCGACCTCATCCTGCGTCTGGCCGATGCTCGAAATATCTGCGTCACTGCTGTTAGCTGATTCATCCTCTGCACCCCAAAATTCACACTCTGCAATTGTCTTGAAACGCCTTGCCCTACTCGGCATGCCCAACACGGGCAAATCCACATTATTCAATCGGCTGACTGGCGCCAGCGCTCGCGTGGGCAACTGGCCTGGAGTTACGGTCGATCTGCTGGGCGCGAAGATCCTGCTCGGGGCACACATGGTCGAGGCCGTGGATCTGCCTGGCGTGTACGACCTGCATGGCTTCACTGAAGACGAACTGGTGGTGCGCCATTTTCTGGAAAACAATCCGGTGGATGTGGTGGCCATCATCCTCAATTCCAGCCAGATCGAACACCAGATTTCCCTGGCCCTGCAAGCCAAGCAACTTGGCCTGCCCGCGGTCCTGTTCCTCAACATGCGCGATGAGGCGGATCAAATGGGCATCCGCATCGACACCCGGCGCATGAGCGAGCAACTGGGCATGCCCGTGCTAAGCCTGAGCGCCAAGTATGGCCAGGGATTTGCCGAAGCGAAAAACATGCTGACCAGCATGCTCGCCATTAGCGAAAGCCGGCCTGGCCTGGACGACCTGCGTACCCGGTTGGCGCCCGACGATCAGATCGAGAGGCAGATGCATGCGGTGCTGAGCCGCTCCGTCATGCTTCCCACCCTACTGCCGGAAAGCTTTACCGCCAGGCTCGACAGGGTCCTGCTGCATCCGTGGCTGGGCCTGCCGATTTTCTTTGGCGTCATGTATCTGCTGTTCCAGGGCATATTCTTCCTTGGCGCGCCCTTGCAGAAAGGCGTCGGATGGTTGCTTGGCCTAGTCAGCCAGCATGTGCTGGAACCCATTTTTTCCAGCAGTCCGGTCTGGCTGCATGGCCTGTTGATCGACGGCATTTACAATGGGGTCGGGACCGTCGCCTCCTTCGTGCCCATCATCGTGCTGTTCTTCCTGTTCATGGCCGTGGTGGAAGATACCGGCTACCTGTCACGCGCCGCGTTCCTCATGGACAGCCTCATGTCGCGCCTGGGCCTGGACGGGCGCAGCTTCGTCATGCTGCTGATGGGCTTTGGATGCAACGTGCCGGCCCTCATGGGCACCCGAGTCATGCGCTCGCGCGCCCTGCGCCTGCTGACGATGCTGGTGATTCCCTTTTCCCTATGTTCGGCGCGCCTGCAGGTCTTCATCTTCATCACCGCTGCGCTGTTTTCTCCCAGCCGCGCGCCGCTGGTGCTGTTCTCGCTGTACCTTATGAGCTTTGCCACGGCCATTTTCACCGCGCTCATTTTCAAGCGGAAATTCAGGAACACCGAGCCCTTTGTTCTTGAATTGCCGCCCTTCCGCCTGCCCACCGCACGGCAGCTTTGGCTGCGCGGCTGGCAGGAGGTGCGACATTTTCTGCACCGCGCCACCAAGTTCATCATCAGTGGTGTGGTGCTGGTCTGGGCTCTGACTCACCTGCCGCCCGGCGTGGCAGAAGCCAGCGCGCAAAGCTTCGCCGGGCATCTGGGCAATCTGCTCTCCCCTCTTCTCAATCCGCTCGGCATCCATCAGCAGTTGGCGATCGCGCTCATCTTCGGCTTCGTCGCCAAGGAAATCGTCATCGGTGCCCTGGCAGTCATCTTCGGCATGCAGGGCACTGCCCTGGTCGGACAGCTTGCGCATAGCATGGACTGGACCCAGGCCTACTCCTTCATGCTGTTCACCCTCATCTACACTCCCTGCCTGTCCACCATTGCCACCATGAAAAGTGAATCCCGCAGCAACCTGTACACCGTCGGGTCGGTAGCCTGGTCGCTGGCGTTGGCGTGGACCGTGTCGTTCGTGTTTTATCAAAGCGCGAAAGCGCTGGGGTATTGAACTCCCCTCCCTTATAGCCGTCTTTGCGAGCAACGCGAAGCAAGCCAGTCGCCGCAGACGCCGCAGAGGACCCTCTTGCGGAACCATGCGCCATAATCTTTCAAGCGCTTCTTCATCCCAACGGCTCTTGGCCGGGGGTTGCCCGGCGGCTAGTGACTTTCTCTCTTGTTTGCCCAAGAGAAAGTCACCAAAAAGAAGGGCACCCCGCTTCGCTGGCCTTCGGCTTCCCGCAGCCGACAGCCTCAAGCCGGGCAATGCGGAAACTCGCTTCGCTTTTGATTTCTAAGGAAGCGAAGCTCAAACATCCACATTGCTGTTAACCGGCTTGAGCCCGCCGCCTGCGGCAGCTTCAGAAGGGACGGTCAAGGTCAGAAGTGGCCTGGTTTGTTAGGACAGATTTTGCGGTTTCTTAAGTGGAGACCGGTTGCGGTTATCCGCAGTGTCGCCGCCCGCCGATTATGCCGGATGGCGAGTTGCGCGGTGGGTAACCAGAGGGGAGAGGGGGAAGAAACTGTGCGCAGATAGGTCAGTTCCACCGGACACGGCACGCTGGGATGGCGGTCTGCCACCACGCCCCCAGCGAGTTGTGGGGCAGGAACTCCACCATGTAGGGCTCGGTGAAGAGTTGGGTGTCGGCGGGCAGTTCGTCGGCGCCGATTTTCACCCCGGAGGCGTTCACCTCGTCCTTACGCTTGGCCTGCCAGAACTGATAGACCCAGCCCAGGCTATCGGAAGCGCGGAAGGTGTCCGGGTCCAGGCCGGAGACGAGCTTGGCCAGCTCGCGCTGGTGCTCGGGGCGAGGCGAAGCTGCAGGTCCGGGGCGTCCTTGCGGAAGACTTGAGGCAGAATGCGGGCAGCATAGCTTCCTGCACGTTCCCAGCCATCCAATGCGCCTTCGTCCTTGGCGAGGTCATCACAGTCGGCCAGCGAGACGGCCACATGAGCAGATTATTTTCGGCCAGGAAGCGGGCGAAGAGCATGCGGTGCCAGTTCTCGTAGGCGACTTCCCAGACCAGGTGGCTGATATCCTGCCGTTCGTCCTTGTGCTTCACGTCATCCAGCTGGCGGCCGTGCAGGCGCGAGCGTCGGCGCAGTTCGCGCTGTTCCTCGGTGAGGTGGGCCGGTGCGCTGGACTCACCCACACCCAAGTGTTCAAGGGCGTTGCGGGCGGCGGTTTCGGCGACGTCGCGGGCCGCCTTGACGGTGTTTTCCAGGTGGGTACGCAGGGGTTTGCTGAGCGACGTCACGATACGGCGCTCACGTCTAGGCGACCCAATTTTCGACGTTGAGGCCGGGATAGTCCTTGAAGTCGGCTTGGTTGTTCGTAACCAGGGTGGCGTTGACACTGACGGCATGAGCGGCGATGAGGCTGTCCAGCGCGTTGCGGCGCCGATCCGGCACCGCGGCGCGTAATCTGCCATAGGCGATGGAGGGCTGCAGGTCGAAGGGCAGGACGGGCACACGCTGGATGAGTAGTTGGAGAATCTGCTCGTCATGCGCGCGCTGGAGCGTCTGGCGCTCCAGGCCGGCGCGCAGCTCCGCATGGGTCACGACCGACATCAGCGCTTCGCCCTTCCTCAGCTTCTTCAGGCGTTCCAAGGGCTCGGGGGGGTGGCGTTTAAGGAGGTAGATGCAGATGTTGGTGTCGAACATGTAGGGCATCGCTTACGCCTCGTCCGCCCTGGCGTTGCGCCCGCTCCAGTGCGTTAGTCATCCCAGCTGCTGCCTATGCGGACTGTCCCAGGCTCGGCGGGACCTGCGTGCCATAGATCCCCTCCAATTGACTCTGAATCTCCCACACTGTCGTCACCAGCAGTCCTGTTGGTGGCTCGAGATAGCGGTCCTCCTGAGTCCCAGAGCCTTATTCAGAGCCGTAGCCTGCGCCAGTAGCCGGTAAGTTCGAGATAGCCCCGACCGACCAACTTTCCGTCTTGCAACGCGCGCACCGCGCCTTCCCAGTAGATCGTGCCGGTGGAGGCGCGGGTGTCGCTCTCCTGACCATCCATCAGCGGTGCGATGTCAATTCTCAGGTTACCCGCCTTGATCCGCCATGCGATG
>DASQBT010000158.1:0-2545 GCA_035635075.1 Thiobacillaceae bacterium
CACATGTGCCAATCACACTCAAGCTAAAGGCCGGCAAGAAAATCCAGAACGTGGAGGTGAATGCCGAAGTGCGCAACATGATAGGCGATGAATAGAGTCAACACCTGGCGCCGTATCACCGCATCGGCCGCCCTTGGTGAAGGAATTCGAAATCGCGTCCGTTGAGAACTCTGCACAAGAGAAAATCTTACAGCTTCTCAGGCTCTTGCGCTGCGCCATTCAGCCTTGCGGCAATACGCGCCCGCGCAGGCCCGGAAAGTTCTCCGCCACCTTCCTCGGAGCGCAGCCACTCCCGAATCATCCGCATCTGCCGGGCAAAGCGCGCGCAGTTGATGCAAACTAGCAGATGGATGCGCATGGCCAGTCGGTCTTGCCAGGACGACGGCCGGTCCGCGAGCAGTGTCACCAATTGGGAAGTTTCCTTGCAGCACTTGAATATCGCCATAGCAGTCTCTAGATCCGTATTTCCAGGCATTCGCGCAAGAACAGCTTGGCCCGGTGCAGCATTACCCACGCGTTAGTCGCAGAAATATTCAACTCCTTACAGATTTCCTCGGTGGGCAGGCCGGTCAGTTCGCGCAGCGAAAAAATTCGCGCCAGGTTGGGCTTGAGTCCGTCGACGCAGTCCTGCAGGGCCTGCCTGAGACGACTGGTCTCCAACTCGGTCTCCGGGGTCTTCCAGTCGCGAATGGGATGGGTCCAGTGTCCGGCATCATCGAACAAAGCCTCCCAATCCTGGGGATCATCTTCGCCCTCGCCGCCTGGAGCCGTCACTTCTCGCGCCTGCTGCCGAATGATGTCAACAAGCTTATGCTTGAGGATGCCCGTCAGCCAAGTGCGCTCGCTGCTGGCTCCCTGGAAGCCCTGCCGGGCCTTAAGGGCGGCGAGCAACGTTTCCTGGACGGCATCTTCGGCAAGGTCTCCTGACATCAACCGGCGCCGGGCGTAGCGAAAAAGGTAATCACCATGCTCCGTCAGCCAGCGTTGCGGATCAAGTTCCACCATCATGCTCCGTGTTTTTTTCCAAGCTTAATGGTTTTCCCGGCGTGGCGCACGGTGCCAAACGCCGTCCTCCCAAA
Organism: Thiobacillaceae bacterium; assembly: GCA_035635075.1. Taxonomy (GTDB): domain Bacteria; phylum Pseudomonadota; class Gammaproteobacteria; order Burkholderiales; family Thiobacillaceae; genus DASQBT01. The sequence goes on from DASQBT010000158.1 coordinate 1,080, forward strand.
AGCTAGCTTGAAATTACCGATCGCGGACCCAATTAGATAACAGCCGCGGGATTCCCGCTTACTTTAATCTGGAGGACATTATGGCCAACTTAACTCGTTACGAACCCTTTGAACTGGGTCTGGAGCCCTTTGACGACCTGTTTCGCGGATTTTTCCGCCCGGTGCGCTGGGAAAAGGATGTGCCTCAAATCAAAGTGGACGTGAAGGAGGACGACAAAACCTACACGGTCCATGCTGATTTACCGGGACTCAAGAAGGAAGACATCCAAGTAACCATCGACGGCCAGGTGGTAACCGTTAGCGCCGAAACCAGGCGTGAGTCCGAGCAAAAGGAAGGCGAAAGAGTGCTCAAGCGCGAACGCTATTTCGGCAAAGTCAGCCGCAGCTTCAGCTTGGACGGCGAAGTGGATGAAACGGCCGCCAGTGCCAAGTACACGGATGGGGTGCTGGAGTTGAGCCTGCCCAAGAAAGCTGGCAGCAGCCAGAAACGGCTGGAAATCCATTAATCTTCTTCTCCACGCAGCAGGCGGCCATTGGCCGCCTTTTTTTTCTTGCTAAAATCAGGCGAACTTTCAGCGAGAGTCACCATGATCGACCTCACCCCCGCCGACAAGGCCAATGTTCTGGCCGAGGCCCTGCCCTACATCCAGCGGTTCTACGACAAGACCATCGTCATCAAGTACGGCGGTAACGCCATGACCGAACCCAAACTGATGGACAGCTTTGCCCAGGACGTGGTGCTGCTCAAGCTGGTTGGGCTGAATCCGGTGGTGGTGCACGGCGGCGGCCCACAGATCGGCGATTTGCTGAAAAAGATCGGCAAGCAAAGCGACTTCATCCAGGGCATGCGCGTCACTGACGAGGAAACCCTGGACGTCGTGGAAATGGTGCTGGGCGGCCTGGTCAATCAGGACATCGTCACCCTGATCAACAAGCATGGCGGCAAGGCGGTGGGCCTGACCGGCAAGGACGGCAACTTCATCCATGCCAAGAAAATGCTGGTGCCGAGCAAGGAAGAGGCGGGCAAATGGCTGGACATCGGCCAGGTAGGCGAGATTGTCGGCATCGATCCGTCAATTATCGAATTGCTCGATTCCAGGGATTTCATTCCCGTGGTCGCGCCGCTGGGAACCGACCCGCAGGGCAATGCCTACAACATTAATGCCGATGTGGCGGCAGGCAAACTGGCCGGCGTGCTAAAGGCGGAAAAGGTCATATTCATGACCAATACGCCGGGCGTGCTGGACAGGCAAGGTCAGTTGTTGACCGGGCTGACGCCGCGGCAGATCGACGATCTGATCGCCGACGGCACCATCAGCGGCGGCATGGCTCCCAAGGTCGGCTACGCGCTGGATGCGGTCAATAGCGGGGTCAAGTCCGCCCATATCATCGACGGCCGGGTAGACCACGCGCTGTTGCTTGAAGTACTGACCAAGGAAGGCGTGGGGACCCTGATCAAGGCGCAT
>DASQBT010000159.1:0-4297 GCA_035635075.1 Thiobacillaceae bacterium
CCCTATCCGTCCACCAGAGGATTCGTCGTCCTGAGCAGCGGGAAACGCCCGAAATCGCGGTCCGCAGACCACAGCTCCCGCACCCCATGTTGGAGACATAAGGCCGCGATACGCGCATCGTGAACCTGCTGCCCCTTCACGCGGCCTGCTTCGATCATGGTCCGCAGGCCGGGCCAGTAATCGCCGGATTCAGACAACAGCGCCAAGGTCGGCGCCTCAAGCCAGGCTTCCACCTGTTCAATGGCCGCAGCCAAAGGCGTCGGCGGCGCATAGATCTTCGGATGAGTCACGATGGCCAGGAACTCGTGGAGGCAGGGCCAGGGAATCGCCCAAGGCTGGCGCCCCTCGGCGAGTTCGGCGACGCAGCCATACGCCGCGTCGTGCCATTCCGAGTCTTCGCGGTGCGCATACACCAGGATGTTGGTGTCGACGCCGATCATCGCCCGCGGTCACCGTACGCAAGCTCCCGCATTTGCTCCCAGGAGAGTTCCTTCGCCGCAGGTTGAAGCCCCTTACCGCGAAAGCTCGCCTTGCGCAGGCGGAACGCAGTGTTGCGTTTTCTCGAATCAATCACCTGCCGCAATCCCAGTTCGACCAGAGCGCGCAATGTCGTTCCCTCGCGCGCTGCGGTCTTCTTGGCAGCTTCGAGGAGGGGATCGGCAATATCGATGGTTGTTTTCATATGGGTAACCATATCACTGGCCATGCAGGGCCGTCAAGGCACGGAAGGTGCGGATAACTTGGCCCTCCTCCTTCCCTGCCCACCAATTCCCTTCGACACCGAACGGCGGTTGCCAAGTCGTCCGACTTCTTACTTGAAGCGCCCGCTGCCTAGCCCGCGTGGGTGCAATCGCAGATTTCCTTCAGGTCCTCCCGGAAATGGCTGCGCGAAAAAGCTGCCGATAGGTAGGCACTTTGGCGCCCCATGCGGCCTCAGCCACTCCGCATCGGGCCCCGCCTCGCCCAATGCGTTCATTCTTATTGACCAGCTTCTGCCGCGCAGGCTCCCAGCTGTGCTATGTGTTCCTGGCGATGCGTTTGGCTGCGGCCTTGTACACCGCATTACGCTCACGCTTGCCGACTGCAACGACAACCACGATGAACTCGTTATCGCGGACTTCGTACACGAGCCGATAGCCGATGCTGCGCAATTTTATTTTGTAGCGGTCCTTGTGGCCGCTAAGCCGGGCAGAAGGTACGTGCGGGCTCGTCAACCGCTCGGCCAATTTTGTTTTGAATTGTTCCCGCGTACTGTTGTCCAGCCTGCGCCACTCTTTCAGCGCTTCTTCCAGAAAGCCAAGCTCATAGCTCATCAAGCCCGACCTTGATAACGGGCTGGCCCTCGCGGGCATCGGCGATGGCGTTAAGTTCCATGTCTTCGAGCTTGTCCATCAACGCTTCATAGGCCTTCGCTGGCACGCAATAGAAAGCCGGCGCGTTCCGGTTCAGGATGGCGACAGGGAACCCCTCGCCAGAGGCAACCGTACCCATGGGATCCTTTTTTAACTCCGACACGCTTGCAGTGGTTTCCGCCAATATTAGGTTTGACATGATCTCTCCAAGAGCTATTGATGGTACCAATAATGAGACTATTAGATAGGCTTGTCAAAGGGCTGCCAAGTGTATGGTGTGTGACCCCGGTTGCGTCCCCTTTATTGATGATTTAGCTAAGCAGCTTGTCATAGTCGGCATGGCTGCCGATCCAAAACCAGACCAGACAGTCTTTATCTCTATCAACAAATTAAAGGGGACGCCAACAAATTAAAGGGGAAACAATTAAAGGGGACGCTACCCTTTTATTCATCATCGCTAATTCTCTTAGGTCGGCCCTGGGGCCGATATTCCAGCAAGCGCCCCGCCTGCCTCCCCAATTTCCTGACGAAGGCCTCTGAACCGCAGGGCAGACCCTTTTCGACATTTCGTCTCAGTGTCCAAATTTCCTCGGTCTCGTCCCCTTCGGACAACCAGGCCGGCCAGTCCTCTATCGCCGAAAATTGTTTGCTCCAGCCCGACTCTGGATTCAGCAGGGCGTCTGATCGCCTGCCGCAATGTGCGGCCGCGCTTGACCAGCGATAATCCTCGGCGCGGCGCTCCATCCCGGCACGTACGGGGTTGCGTTCCACGTAGCGCACTGCCGCCCACAGGTAGGCGTCATCCAGGGGAGATGAAAAATACCGCCCTTGCCAGAGATGTCCCTTCCAGCCCCGCGCACGGTTGATGCGTTGGGCGTAGCGCATATGTAGCGGTTTGAGCACCCGATGCAGACCGTCGTCGGCGCTCGGAACTGCAACCAGGTGGACATGGTTGGTCATGAGGCAATAGGCGAGGATCTCAACCGCGAATTTCTCGCAGTATTCCTTGAGCCACGACAGATACGCCTCACGATCCTCGTCGGTGAAAAAAATGTTCTCGCGCCGGTTGCCGCGCTGGGTAATGTGGTGCGGAATACCTGCAAATACGGTTCGGGAGAGTCTGGGCACAGCCGAAGGCTAGCATGAATTAAAGGGTTGCGTCCCCTTTTCCTCCAGCCGATCATTGCGCCATGTTACAATGTGACCCAATGCGACACATTGCGGAGCTCGTCATGAACCCCACGATTAAGGACGCCCAAATCAATGTGCGTTTGCCCGCCAAACTCAAGAGCCAGATCGACGCCTATGCCCGCCAGACAGGCCGCTCCAAATCGTTCGTGGCTGTCGAAGCCTTGAGCGAATATCTGGCTTGGCGCATACCTCAGATTGAAGACCTGACGCTCGCACTGAAGGCAGCCGATCAAGGTGACTTTGCTACCGAAGAAGAAGTGAACGCTGCCTTTGCCAAACACGGCGTCTGATGCTGGCAATCAGATGGTCGCGCCGCGCCCTTGCAGATTTGGCACGCATTGCGAATTTCATCGCCCAGGACAAGCCCGCTGCCGCGCAATCACTCATGCGCGAAATGCGCAGCAAAACCGAAAACCTTCGCAGCTTTCCTCATCTGGGCCGCCATGGCGAATTACCCGACACACACGAACTCATTGTTCACCGCCATTATCTGCTGACCTACCGGGTGCGCGCCGACGCCGTTGAAATATTGCAGGTTTGGCATGTCGCGCAACACCGCGACAGCTAAGCTTCAGACATGGCTGTCGCACCGGCACGCCGCCCGTTAGCGCGGAATACTAAAGGTGTCTGATCCCGTTTTTCGTCCGAATCGCGCTATGACTCAGACCTATACCGCAGTCGTAAAGCATGCCGCTCCTTGGTGGATCGGCTGGATCGAAGAGGTTCCGGGCGTAAATTGCCAGGAGTCGTCTCGAGAAGAGCTTCTGGAGTCACTTCGAGAGACTCTGTCCGAAGCCCTCGAAATGAATCGAGAAGATGCTCGCCAGGCAGCCGGCAAGGGTTATGAAGAGCTACCAATTGCGCTATGAAGCGCCGCGATCTATTGCGGCACCTGACTTCACATGGGTGCACTCTGTCGGGCCAATGGATGTAAACTTGGCCATATTGGGGCAGAATCCACAACCGGGAGCCATGACCATGAGCGCAACCGAACAGGCATTGATCGAAAAGATACGCCAGTTACCGCCGCAACGGCTAGCTGAGCTTGAGGATTTCGTGGATTTCCTGCGGACACGAGACGATGAGCTTCGCCTCACGCACGCCGCCGCCGGCGCCAGCGAGGCGAGCTTCGCGGCCGTATGGAATAACGACGAAGATGCGGCTTACGACCGGCTGTAACCCATGGCAGGTACCTCCGGCAATGTGATATTGGCGTCATTTCACCGACCGGACGAACGTTAAGAGGCGTCCAGCGGTCATCGTTTCCAGCAACGGATACAACGCCGACCGGCCGGATTTGATCATCATGGCAATCACGAGTCAGGTCCGCACACCGCTCGGGTTCGGCGATGCGCTCGTCGCCGACTGGGAGGCTGCCGGACTTATCAAGCCTTCGGTTCTCAAGCCGGTATTCGCGACGATCGCGCAGGCATTGATTCTGCGTACCCTGGGTTCCCTTGCGGCCGGGGACCTGCGGACGCTGAAGAGGACGATCACGCAGGTGATCGGGTGAGGCAGACGGGAGAGAATCGGCAGCAATCCGAGGTCGCCCATTAGCCAGCCTCCCTTTCAAGAAATCGTAGAGCGCATTCGCCCATGAAAAAAGCCTCCCGAAGGAGGCTTAGGCGGGAAGGGGTGGGAAAGGGTTGCGTCCCCTTTTCCTCTTTCCCTTTTCCTCTTTTCCCCAACGAAAAAGCCTCCCGAAGGAGGCCTTTTTCTGCAGTACCATCCGAGCTATTACGTGCAGCTCTTCG
>DASQBT010000160.1:0-11012 GCA_035635075.1 Thiobacillaceae bacterium
GACTCGTGGTGTAGCGAATGCGCTCCAGGCCCGGCACCTCGTGCACCACGTCCAGCAGCAGGGCAAAGTCGGCCGTCTCGCCGTCGTCCATGACACCCCGGTAGGCATTCACGTTCTGTCCCAGCAGGGTGACTTCCTTCACGCCCTGTTGTGCCAGCGCCGCCACTTCCGCGATCACGTCATCCAATGGGCGGGAAACTTCCTCGCCGCGCGTGTAAGGCACCACGCAGAAAGTGCAGTACTTGGAACAGCCTTCCATGATGGAGACGAAGGCTGTCGCGCCGTCCACGCTCGCCGGCGGCAGATGATCGAATTTCTCGATTTCAGGAAACGCTATGTCCACCTGGGCGCGGCCGCTGGCACGTTTTTTAGCGATCAGTTCGGGCAGGCGGTGCAGAGTCTGGGGTCCGAACACCACATCCACGTAGGGGGCCCGGGAAACAATCGCCGCGCCTTCCTGGGAGGCAACGCAGCCGCCCACACCGATGATCAGGTCAGGGTTTCTCGCCTTGAGAGGCTTGACTCGGCCCAGGTCGGAAAAGACTTTTTCCTGAGCCTTTTCGCGCACTGAACAGGTGTTGAACAGGATCACATCCGCCTCGTCCGGGTTGTCTGTCTTCACCAAGCCCTCGGACTCGCGCAGCACATCCGCCATCTTGTCCGAGTCATACTCGTTCATCTGGCAGCCGAAGGTTTTGATGAAGACTTTGCGGGGCGGGTTGGTCATGATTGCCGTGGCAGTAAATAGACTGGGGGCAAGAAGTGAAAATGGTGGTGATGGGCAGAATTGAACTGCCGACCTGCGGGTTATGAATCCGCCGCTCTAACCGACTGAGCTACATCACCGTCCGCTGCGCGGTGACCAGGACAATCGCACAACACCCGGGGCGCACCGTAGAAAGCTGATTACTATACATTTTTTGCATGCCTCCTGTCAAAGTCAACGTGTCCGAAACGGGCCGCGGAACAATACGGGACATCGGCATCCGCCTTATCTAGACTTTCATACTGACGCTTAGCCAAACAAAGAACGTACGATCCACCCGTGGGCGGCGATATTCTGCTTTCCGGGGCTCAAGCGCTGGCTCGCGGCGTGGCGCTCAATTGCCCATCTCCCCCGGCCTTGCGCCCAGCCTCCAGAAGGAGTTGGGCTGGTAGGACGTGGAACCTTTGTTAGAAAGGCGTCTGCGAGATTTGCCCGCGACCGGCATGGCTAGGCCAGCTACCATAGAGGTGCAGCGTCACCAACCTGAGATTCATGGGACAAGAGATCAGCCAAACCTCATTTGCCGTTCAGGACTACGCCGAATACGGCCGGCGCCTGCGACAGGAGGTCGATTTGCTCGATGTCTGGCTGAAGGAGGGCCGCTTCTCCTCCCGAGGCGAGGTGGGCGGCTATGAACTGGAGTGCTGGCTGCTGGATCACAACTATTTCCCCGCTCCCATCAATCAGACTTACCTCGCGCGCCTGAATAATCCGCTGGTGGTGCCGGAGCTGTCCCGTTTCAACGTAGAACTCAATGGCGCGCCCCAGCCTTTGCGGGGAACAGCCCTGGCGGACATGCATGGCGAACTCCAGGGCACCTGGAACCAATGCCAGGTGGTTGCCCACGAACTTGACAGCGTGCTGATGATGATCGGCATCCTGCCCACCATACGCCAACAGGACCTGTGCCTGTCGAACATGGCCGATGTGAAGCGCTATCACGCCCTTAACGAGCAGGTTATCGCAAGGCGCGCCGGCCGGCCGTTGCATATTGAAATCGAGGGGCGACAGCGCCTCGACCTAATACAGCCGGATGTCATGCTGGAGGCCGCCGCGACTTCCTTTCAGCTTCATCTTCAAACCGCCCACTCCGATGCGGTGCGGTATTTCAACGCATCGCTCATTGCGGCAGGGCCCTTGCTCGCAGCTTCAGCCAATTCACCCTATCTGTTCGATCACGATCTATGGGATGAAACGCGCGTCCCGCTGTTCGAACAGTCCGTCGATGGCGGTGACGATGCCTGTGCGGCCCGCCGGGTAGACTTTGGTTCCGGCTATGCGCGCGATTCGCTGTTTGAATGCTTCGCCGACAATCTCAGCCGCTATCCGGTATTGCTTCCCATTTTGATGGAGACGCCGGCGGATCGCTTCGCCCACCTGCGCCTGCACAATGGCACAATTTGGCGTTGGGTGCGTCCCCTGATCGGCTTTGATCCGGACGGCACGCCGCATCTACGGATCGAACAGCGCGTCCTGCCTGCCGGGCCCACAATTGCCGACATGCTCGCAAATGCTGCCCTGTATTTCGGCCTGGTGCGCTTTCTGGCCAGGCTTAGCGATGCCCCGGAAAGGCATTTTCCTTTCGAACAGGCGAGGGAGAATTTCTATGCCGCCGCAAGCTGCGGCCTGGAAGCGGAATTACACTGGCTGGGCGCCGGGCAAGTCCAGGCCCGCACTCTGCTACTGGAAGCAATACTCCCCATGGCGCGGCATGGATTGAGAACCCTGGCATTGGATCAGGATGACATCGACGCCGCGCTGGACATTTTGGAAGCGCGCATCAGTTCGGGCCAGACCGGTGCGTCCTGGCAGCGCGCCTACCGCAGGCGCCACCAGGCCGACAGCCTGGATCTGGTGGCCGCCTACCTGGAAAAGCAGCGCAGCGGAATGCCGGTGCATCAATGGGAAATCTGAAATGCTGACCGAACTCGATCATCTGCCGGAAGGATTTCTGCACGCCCAGGCCACGGAGCTGCACCGCATTTTGCCCGGCCCTACGTTGATCCACTTGCCTGGACGCCGGCCCGAAACGTTGTTCGTGTCCATCCTACTGCACGGCAACGAGGATACCGGGCTGCTTGCCATTCAGTCCCTGCTGCACAAATATACGGATCAACCGTTGCCGCGGGCGCTATCCGTGTTTGTCGGCAACATCGAAGCGGCGCGCCACGGACTGCGCCGCCTCGACAACCAGCAGGACTACAACCGCGTCTGGCCCGGTGCGCCGGGTGCAGCCGGGGACGAACACCGCCTCATGCAGGAGGTGCTCAATCGCATGGCTGCCAGGGGCGTGTTTGCGAGCATCGATCTGCACAACAACACCGGGCGCAATCCCCACTACGCCTGCATCAACCGGCTGCAACATCGCTTCATCCACCTTGCCCTGTTGTTCTCTCGTACCGTCGTGTATTTCACCCAGCCGGCCGGGGTGCAGTCGGCAGCATTTGCCTCGCTTTGTCCTGCAGTTACCGTGGAATGCGGCAAGCCGGGCACGGTCAGCGGCATGGACCACGCGGCGGGCTTTGTCGAAGCTGCCCTGCACTTGTCCGGGTTTCCCGCCCATCCGGTCCCCCACCAGGATGTGGACCTGCTGCATACCGTTGCGACGGTCAAGCTGCCGGGGGCCTTGGCGTTTAGCGTAGGGAAACCCGGAACCGACCTGACTCTGATCGAGGACATTGACCATTTCAATTTTCGTGAATTGCCCGCCGGTACCCTGCTTGGTCAATTTGCGCTGGGACCGCAGGTGCCGCTGGACGTGACCGACAACAATGGGAAGCCGCTTGCCGAGCGCTACTTTGAAGTGAGGAACGGCCAACTTCTCACCCGGCGGCCCGTCATGCCCGCGATGCTCACCCGGGATGAACGCATCATCCGCCAGGATTGCCTGTGTTACCTGATGGAGCGCATCGAAATTGCGCAGGTGAAGGCATAGAAACCTCAGAACCCGGCTGGCCGCGTTCCGTTCGCGATGGCTTCATAGCGATTCCGCGCTTCGTCAGGTCGGCATACTAATGCGGACGTAGGGTGGCCAGCTCGCTCAACAGGTTCAGCACAAGCTCCCGGCCCAGCGGCCCCATGCCCTGGGTAAGCTTGTCCGCATCGCGCTCGCCATCCACGAGGCGCCGCATTTGGCCGCCCAGACGGGCCATGTCGCCGCCGGCTTTGATCATCTGCTCGGCCATGTCTGCCAGCACGGCAAACGCCTTAACGTCGCCGGTGCCCGCGGCGTAAATCATGGCCGCCAGGCCCGGCGCGGCCGCGGTGCCATCCAGCGACTCCAGAGAAGGCAGGGTGGCGGGATTGTCCATGCCCCGCCGGATCGCGTCCACCAGGATGCGGTCTTCCTCGTCCAGCCCCAACTTGATGTCTTCCCCGCGCTTGCCGTCCACCATCTGCCGAATTGCAGCTACCAGACGACCCCACCCCGCCTCCTCGGCAGCCTTCAGGTGCTCTTGCAGTTGCGGCAGCAGACTGCGATCGCGTAGCGCGTTGACCACGCTGTGGATGAAGCTTGCGTGCAGTCGCAGAACTTGCTCGACGGCATTGGGAAGTTGGGCCATGGCTGGTGTTCCTCCAAAAAACGCTTTCTTATCATGCAGAGGGCTTGGAGGATGCGCGGGAAAGCGAAAAATTGCCGCGCCAAACCCCGGTGGCCCATTGCAGGATTTCTGCAACGGGCGCCACCCGCAACATCGACGGTGGCTCCTGCCCCAGAAAAGACAGTGCAGCGAACAGATCGCGGCTCGCGTTCCTCGCCTCCAATGCCGGTGCCAAGGTCTGTTTGCTGAGTTTCTGGCCGGCCTGGTTGAGCACCACGGGCAGGTGAAGATATTCCGGGGTAGAGAAACCCAGCAGTCTTTGCAGGTAAATTTGGCGCGGAGTGGAGACGAGGAGATCCGCGCCACGCACCACATGGGTGACACACTGTGTTGCGTCGTCCACCACGACCGCCAGTTGATAAGCGAAGTAACCATCGGCCCGACGGACGACAAAGTCGCCGACATCGTTTGCCAAGCGTTGGCAATGGCGGCCTTGGAGGCGATCATCGAAACAGACTGGGGCTTCGTCCACCTGCACCCGCCAGGCACGCGCCGCTCGGCCTTTCAACCCCTCTCGGCAGGTGCCCGGATAGAGCGGACCTTCGATGCCCTTGAGCGATGAGTCAACAATCTCCTTGCGCGTGCACGCGCAAGCATACGCATCGCCGGACTCCACTAAGCGATCGAGTGCGGCCCGGTAGTGCGCCTTGCGCCGGCTCTGGTAGAGCACTGCACCGTCCCACTCGAAACCAAGAATCTCCAGGGCGCGCAGTATCTCATCGGCATGGACCTGGCTGCACCGGGGCTCGTCGACGTCTTCCATCCGCAACAGCCACTGGCCCGACCGGGCGCGAGCATCCAGATAGCTGCCGACGGCTGCGACTAGGGAACCGAAATGCAGGGGTCCGGTGGGGGAGGGGGCGAAGCGGCCGACATAGGGAACGGGGCTTGAGTTCACCCGGTTATTATTGGTTCGCATTGCGCCGACATCAACGCCCCCGCCACCGGAAGTGCCAATCAGGGGCTTTCGGACCCCGGCACGATTGCGCCTACCCGGCTTGTTTCGGCCGGAATTAGAGACCGGTAGAGCTGAACCATTCGGTCCGCCATAACCCCCGCGCTCCAGCGGGCGGCATAGACGCGACCGCGTTTTCCCAGGGCCACCGCAGCCGCCGGCTTGCTCAACAGCTTGACCACAATATCTGCAAACCCCGCAGGATCATCGGGCCCGATATGGCAGCCCTCGCCTTCCCTGAGCGCGTCCCGGGTGCCCATTTCCGCCAGGGCCACCACCGGAACCCCAAGCAGCATCGCCTCGAGCAGCACCAAGCCCTGGGTCTCAGTGCGCGAGGCGAAGACGAAGACATTGGCGGCGCAGTAGCAGTCGGGCAATTCACGGCGCCGATCCAGATACCCGGTAAAGCGCACCTGCTCCCCTAAGCCGCGACGCTGAACTTCCTTTTGCAGCGCCTTGCGCGCCGGGCCTTCCCCCGCAATCAACAGCAGGGCGTCAGGCTGTTGCTTGCCTAGGCGCGCCATCATTTCGAGTAGAAAGCCGAGGTTTTTTTCAAACGCCACCCGCCCCACATACAGCAGGACCGGCCGTTCGGGCGCAATTCCCATGCGCTGGCGAAATGCCTTGCCGTCACACGCGGCGAAATCCGCCTCTGCCAATCCGGTGGGCAGCACGGTGATGGGCGTCTTCACCCCATAGCCACGCAATGCCTGCAGCATGGGGGTGGAGGGCGCCACGACCGAATTTACCCGGTTGCATTCCTGCTTCGAAATCAAACGCGCCACGGCCTTGAGCCAGGGCCGCGGCAGAAAAGGCAGGTAATGATAGAAGTATTCCTCGAACAGGGTGTGGTAGGTCTCCACGCAGGGGATTCCGAGCCTGGCCGCCAGGCGAACCCCCGCAAGGTGGGCAAAGAAGGGCGTGTGAATATGGATGAGGTCGAAGTCGCCCGGCCGGATTTGCTTCAATCGGGACCACAAGGTGCATGGCCCCATCAGCCGGTCCTCCGGGTCGCGCGGCACGCGGATGCCGGGCACCCGCCACAGATCCGGTTCCTCTGCTTCGTCCTTGTAGCGCGGCGCTACCAGTACGGTTTTCACGCCACGGTCATGGAGTGCGCGGCGCAGCATCTGGATGGAAGTGGATACCCCGTTGACCCGGGGAAAATACACATCCGACAACATCAGAATGCGCAGAGTGGCCTCCCGTTTGGAAAGCTCCTTCTTAAGGCAAGCTGATGACAGGCTGATGACGGCCCGCCGGCATCACGCCGCCAGCGATGAGCGACGGGTAAGTTTCCAGCCCACCCAGAGCGGGGCCAGATAGAGAAAGGCGCTGCCCAGATAGGGCGGGAAATACTTGGCCACCGCAGTTGCGTATTCCAGCGCGCTCAAATCCGTAACGGTATTGGACAAGCCATACCAGAAGGCATTGGAAATGACGAACGCGCCGCACACCGCCGCAAGACTTACGCCCGCAACGGTAAACAAATCGAAACGTCCCTGTCTGCCCAGCCGAATGCCCGCCAGCCACAACAGCCCGTAGGTGGGAAGCAAGCCCCAGTATGCGGGAGTCAGGCACCAACCCGCTTCCACGGCAGTTTTTGCGGAAATCACATCCACACCGAATGCCAGTGCCATCAGTACGCTGAAACCCCACAGGCTTTGCAGCGCCAAGCCCCCGACCAGGAACACGGCCAGGCTGGCATCGGGCAACACGGTGGCGCTGCCGAAATGGCTCATGCGCGTGACGGCCATCACCAATGCAAGGCCCAGCAGGATGAGCAGGCGATGTTTGAGCGTCAGCATGAGATTTCCTTTCCTTGTTAAAGACTGTTCCAGACGCCGCACGCGGCCTGAAGCCTCACTTGAAACCATATTCCGCACTTGCCCATCCATGCCGGCCAGGCAGCGAATAGGCGGCGTATCGATCAGGAACGAATTGGCTGCGAACAGCATAAGTGTAGTACTTCTGGTCCAGGAGATTGTTGAGCGAAAGGCTAAACTTCCAGTTGCCGAGGCGGTGTTCAAGTTTGGCATCGAGAAGAGTGTAATCCGGAATTTTTACGCCCAGGGTGTTGGGTTCATCGTTATCCATGAACTGACGGCCCACATAACCGACACTCCCGGTCAAGCAGGTGCGCCCGCTCATTTCCCAGCTCGTGTTCAGAGCCACTTTATGCCGCGGCACCAGAGGCACCTGCTTGCCTTCCAAGTTGACGTCATTGAACACGCCACCGGTGAATTGAGCAAAGGCAAGGGTATAGGTGGCCGAAATCTCCAGCGCGCCCAGTTTGCGGCGGCCTTCCAACTCCAGTCCATAACGGCGCAGGGGGGGCAGGTTGGTGTTGCCTATGCCGGTCGAGTACGGATCGAGATGAATTTCGTCCTTCACCCGCGCATAGTAGAGCGCGGCCCGCCCGCCCTGTTTGGCCGCACCAGTCTCCCAGCCCAATTCAGCGTCCTGCGCGGTCTGCGGCTTCAGAAACTGGAACGCATGGGTAAAAGAAGGAGAAAACTCATAGATCTCATCCACGGTTGCAAAGCGAAAACTGCGCCCGGCTTTGGCGTATAGCGCATGCTCGGATGTCAGTTGATAGCGCAGGCCAAGCTCCCAGGCGGTTTGGCGTTCGTTTTGCCGCCCAGCGGGCGCACCGGAGCCAAAATCAGCTCCCGGCGCACTCGGGTCAAAGTGGTCCTCTGCCTTGAGCTGGAAACTTTCCAGCCGGGCTCCCACGCTCAGACTCAAGGCCTCGGCCAGATGCAGTTGGTCGTTGGCATAGAGTGCCGCATTGCGCTGCTCGGCCTGAACCCGATTAATGGGCTGGGCGATGTTAGCCAGCGCATTCGAAGTGCGCAGATCATAGGTCCACAGGCCCATGTCCAACCCCAGTACGAATTCATGCTTAAAGTTTCCCGACTCAAGCGGCAGTCTGATTCGCGGAGAGAATGTCCACATGTCCAGTCCGATCTTGCGGTAATCGGGAAAGCCGCCGAAGTCGAAGTAGGATTCCTGCGCCTTGTTGCGATAGTCCAGATCCAGAACAAGCTCGCCCAAGGGCAGGCGAAATAGTGCCGAGAGTCCGCCCTGCCAGCCATCGCGACCTGCCCAGTCAAGGGGTGTCGAGGTGCCTTTCGGGTCAGCGGCAAGCTCATTGAGGCCAATACTGGGCTGCACCAGCCGCGCACCCGGCAGGCGTTGGTTTTGCGCATCGGCGCCGAGCTTAAAGCTCATTTCGCCAAGATCGAGTTCCTGGCGCACGTTGCCATAGAAGCTGTCTTGGCGAGTTTCATTGTTGTCACGCCAGCCGTCCGACCGGTAGCGATTGGCCGCCAGGCTTAGGCCGGCACGCTCCCCGCTCAGATTGCCTGACACCTGCCAGTCGTTGCTGTCGAAGCTGCCCGCACGCGCGCCGAGTTCAGCCTGCTTTGGCCGGTCGAGCGGCGAACGGGTAATGATGTTGATCACCCCGCCCACTGCGCCCGCACCGTGCAGGACACTGGCCCCACCGCGGATGATCTCGATGCGTTCGATGGCGGACAGCGGGATGGAGGGCCACATCACGCCGGAGAGATCGATATCGTTCAACGTTCTGCCATCGACCAGCACCAAAACGTTCTGTCCGGCGGCTGCGCCAAAACCGCGCAGGTCTATGGTGCTATCGGATGCGTTATTGCCGAACAGGTCGCGCAATCCGATGCCGGCATGCCGGGCAATAATCTCCGGGAGCGTGGTTTCGGGGCTGCGTTCAATCTCCCTGCGGGTGATGACGGTGGAATTGACCGGCAGCTCACGGGCGCTTTCGATGAAACGCGTTGCGGTAACGAGAATTTCGTCCGCCAGCGGCAAGCTCGCTTCATCACCCTGCGCGGGCAACGTAAAGGGCAACGTCAGGGCAATGGCGATGATGCAGCGCATGAAGGTTCCTGGTCTTGCGTCCGAATCCCCGTGGACGGGTTGATGGGCTAGCGACGCTTGACAGACTTGCAGCGTGCAGTGTCGGGCCGGTATCCGGGCTTGCGCGTAAAGCTCACCGCCTTCCCGGAATGACTCCAGTGGCGTGGATGATGAACCGTTGGGCGCTGACCGTTGCGGGGGCAGCACAGGAATTGAGCGTTCCTCGCCCTCTTAAGGGGCCAGGGTAGCGCTCGCACCTGTTTCCCGTTTAACCGCAGACATGGATCGAGTCTGCGGCACCCGAGGCGAAGAATTATACGAGAGACTTGGTCGGCATCGATAACGCCGACAGGCGAGCTGACAGAGACGGGAGGGTCAGAGCCTGGTCGCAGAGATGACTGCCGCGCCCAGGCGTGCCGGGGAGCGTCGCTCCCGGGCTGCTATAGCGCGGGGTCATGTCGAGACATCCGCAAGGCTTGTCTGCAGGTACGAAATATTTAACCCACTGACTGATTTCGGTATAGTTCCGCCATGGATACGCAATTGACAGCCTTGGAAGAACGCATTCGGAAGGTAGTGGCGTTGTGCCAAAACTTGCGCCGGGAAAATATTGCCCTGCGCCAGGACTTGGCAGCGAGCGAGCAGAAGGTCAAGCAACTCGACGCCAAACTGGAGGCTGCCAAGGCCCGTCTCTCAAGCCTCATCAATCACCTGCCGGAGGATGCCTGATGGCTTTGCCGCGCAGAGTGGAAGTGACCATTATGGGGCGCAGCTTCAAGGTGCCTTGCTCTCCCGAGGAGGAGCCCGCCCTGATGGCCGCGCTCAACCTCCTCAACAACAGGATGAAGGAAATTCGCGACAACGGCAAAGTGGTTGGCACTGAGCGCATCGCCATGATGGCCGGTCTCAACATTGCGCATGAGTTCTTAAGCCGGGGCGGCGGGGATCAGGCTGCCAGGCTGAAAAAGCTCGCCGAGATGAACGAATTGCTCGATGCGGTGCTGGACGAACAGCCCCCCCTGTTCTGAACCGACCTTCTGTCTTTACCTGCTAAACTAGTGGTGCTCCCTGCGGTGTTCGAGGTTGTCCGCAATTTCTCTGAACCAATGCATTCGTGCAAGGCCGCGACCTAATCCGGCGCAGGTGTGCGCGCAACACGTCTTGTGCGCCCGAAACGCCTCCGGTTGCAGCCGACTTGAACTCAGGTTCAAGAGTCCGCTGGCAATCACGGCACAGGCGGGGGGTCTTCCCATTTCACCCTGATGAGCAGCCCGTCAAAAATTGAACTGCGCCGCCGCTACCGTTCAGCGCGGGCCAAGCTCTCTCCGCGTGTTCGATACCGGGCAGAACGACAGGCTTTGCGCCATGCCCTGAACGCGGGACTGTTCCTAAGAGGCCGGCGCTGGGGCGTGTATCTGCCCTTTGGTTCGGAATTTGATGTGCTGCCTCTGGCCAATCAGGCCTTGTGGATGCGCAAGCAAGTATTTGTGCCCGTATTGCCGTCACGCCCCGCAAAGCCGCTGCGCTTCGTCCAACTGAAAAAGCGTCAGCAACTGAGCCGCAATCGGCATGGAATTGTCGAGCCTCTTGGTTCGCAGAGGATAGGCGCGCGCCAGTTGGAGATCCTCCTAATTCCGTTGGTTGCTTTCGACCATCGGGGAGTGCGTCTGGGAATGGGCGGGGGCTATTACGACGCCACCCTGGCTTACCTGAAAACCCGTCGCAGTCTGCGCCGGCCGCGCTTGATCGGCATTGGCTATGCCTGCCAGCAGGCTGCGGCCTTGCCGACTGA
>DASQBT010000161.1:0-10252 GCA_035635075.1 Thiobacillaceae bacterium
GGGAGTTTCGCCAGATACATGCGGTGCGCCCGGCCCGCCTCGGCTCCCATTTCATCAGGAAACCGGGCATGGAAATCGGCCAACCCCTCTTCGAGTCGCTGTTGCAGGGTCTGCCAGCAAGCGGCGGAAAAGACCAGTTTCCGCTCGCCGTCGGCAACGACCTTTATCGCGTCGTCCAAAAGACTTGCCGGCTCTTGGCTGTTCCAGGAGATCCACAGCTGATTGAGATCCAGGCCCCATTGCGACTGTTCCAGCAGGCGCATCAGGCGAGACTGAGGATCGCTGATTTGCAGGGCGGCCAGCTCCGCCAGCCGTTCCCGCGTGCGGCGCTTGCGCTGCGGCGGCCAGGGATCGAGCACCTTGCCGCCACCCAGCGTGTGTTTGGCATCGGCATCACGCACGATGAATGCGTCGCCATGCAAGGCGCCGATGGGTCGATCAAGCACGAGCTGGGCGAGCGCGCTCTCACCCGGCGCCAGGATTTCCTGCTCCAGCAGGGCGATATGGGCCATGACGTGAGCAGCGCCCAGATGCAGATGCACCGGCGTCCAGTGCTTGAGAGGCAGGGGTGCATGTTGCGAGAGAGTGAGCACCCCATCGAAGCGATCCGTTGGCGCATGCAAGCTGGCGTCAACCACCCAGTCGCCGCGCTGAATGTCGGCCTTGTCCGCACCGGCCAGATTGAGCGCACATCGCTGTCCGGCGTGTCCTGCTTCTGCCGCCTGGTTCATGACATGCAGGTTGCGCAGGCGGACCGTCTTGCCGGAAGGACTTAGCATCAGTTCGTCGCCGACCCGCACCTTGCCGGCGAACACCGTTCCGGTCACCACGGTGCCGAGCCCCTGCAGGACGAAACTGCGGTCGACCGCGAGCCGGAACCGACCTTCATCGGAACGTCCGGAACTGGTTTGGGCCTGAGCGTGCAGATAGGCGCGCAGCGATTCCACGCCCTCGCCAGTCAGGGTACTCACCCGAAAACTGGGCGCAGAGGCGAGCCATTGCGTAGTGCAGAGCAGGGTATGAACTGCCTCTCCAACTTCAGAAACCCGCGCCGCGTCCACCCGGTCGATCTTGGTCAAGGCCACGACGCCGCGATCAACGCCAAGCTGATTAATAATATCAAGGTGCTCGCGGGTCTGCGGCATGATACCGTCATCCGCTGCCACCACCAGAAGCGCAAAATCGATGCCGGCAGCACCCGCCAACATAGTGTGGACGAAGCGCTCGTGCCCTGGCACATCGATGAAGCCGAGCATTTCGCCATTTTCCAGAGGCTGGTAGGCATACCCCAGTTCGATCGAAATGCCACGAACCTTCTCTTCTTTGAGGCGATCGGTGTCCACGCCGGTGAGCGCGCGAACCAGCGCTGTCTTGCCGTGATCGATGTGGCCGGCGGTGCCGATGATCATGAGCTTAAGCAGTCAGTTCGCGCGAGGTGATCTGGTACTTGAACGCGGCAGGGTCAAGACTGTCGAGCCGCTTGCCGTTGGCCTCCGCCTGCAGGTGCATCAAGAAGGGCAATGGCGGTATTGAGAAAGTTTCGTCTATTCATGAGAGTCTCCATCAGCCAATGAGTTGCATCGAATGCACGTCGCGCGACATCACCGAATTGCCTGAGTAAGGCAATTCCAGAGCAACGGCCCAGACACGCACGCAGTCACTTGCTTGCCAGCATGGAGAGCTGGCCAATGAATTCATGTTCGTTACTCTCCGCAAGGCAACGCAGGTCAAGCCGCAACGCGCCATCGGCAATCCTGCCCAGCACGGGAACCCGCAGGCCGCGCAGGGTGGCTTCGATGTCATTCAGCACGCCGCTTCTTTTCCCCTGCGGACGGATCACCAGCGCATGGCTTTCCAGCCGGTCGATGGGAAGGGAGCCGCTGCCGATTTGCGATTGCGTCGGTTCAACGTCGACGGTTACCGGCCTGGAACCCAGCGCCCGCTGCATCGCGGGCAGCAGGCGTTCGGCCTGAGCCCGGATTTCATTGTCTGGACGACTAAGGAGCTTCAAGGTGGGGAGGCGTTCTAACAGGCGGTCTGGATCGCGATACAGCCGCAGCACCGCTTCGAGCGCAGCAAGGGTGATCTTGCCCACGCGCAGCGCGCGTTTCAGCGGGTTCTTCTTGATGCGTTTGATCAGGTCCGCGCGGCCAACCAGGATACCGGCCTGTGGGCCGCCCAGCAGCTTGTCGCCGCTGAAGGTCACCAGATCAGCACCTGCGGCGAGGGATTCCTGCGGCGTGGGTTCATGGGGCAATCCCCATTGCGCGAGGTCGACCAGCGTTCCGCTGCCCAGATCCACCACGAAGGGAAGATTGCCGGCATGGGCAGCCTGGGCAAGTTCTGCTTCCGGAACGCTGGCGGTGAAACCCTGGATAGCGTAATTGCTGGTGTGCACCTTCATCAGCAGCGCAGTGCGTGGACTCAGGGCCTCAGTGTAGTCGCGCAGATGAGTGCGGTTTGTGGTGCCGACTTCCCTGAGTTTTGCGCCTGACCGCGCGATGATGTCCGGCAGCCTGAAGGCGCCGCCAATCTCCACGAGCTCCCCGCGCGAGACCATGACTTCTTTGCGCATCGCCAAGCTATTGAGCAGCAGGAACGTGGCGGCCGCATTGTTGTTCACCACGGTGGCCGCTTCGGCGCCGGTGAGATCTTTCAGCAAACCTTCCACGATGTGGTCCCGGTCGCCCCGGCTGCCGCTCTCCAGATCGTACTCCAGAGCGCAGGGGTGGCGGGCGGCCATGGCCATGGCCTGGACGGCCTCTTCAGGAAGGACAGCGCGGCCCAGGTTGGTGTGCAGCACCGTGCCGGTCAGATTGAATACTCTCCGCAGCCGCGGCGCTTGGCTGGTCGAAAGCTGTTCGCTCAGGCGGCCAGCCAGTTTGGCTTCATCAAAGTCCGAGCTTGCACAATGCGCTGACTGGCGCAGTTCCTCAAACAGACTGCGCACTGCGTTCAATACCGGCTGGCGGCCGTATTCGATGACTAGGGGAGTGACCGATGGCCAGTTCAGTACCCGATCGACGGACGGGGGTCGCAGGACCTGGGCGCTATGCACGATAGACATTCCCATTTCGGTGAGGAGTATGGAGTGACTGAGGCGGAGTCAGGGCTGCAAGGCCGGTACTTAGCTTTGGATGCCCAAGCTTGGCGCCTCACTGTTACCATAGATCATCAGGTAATTGATTCCACTCTTGGCGTAACTTTCCTCTCCCATCAGCAAGTCAAGCGCCATACTTGCGAGGTCATCTGCCACCGGGTCAACGTTGGGGTCCTTGTCCTGGTAGACGATCTTCAGATAGGTTCGGCATTCCGGGCAGGCCTCGGCGCGAACGATGTCCTTTCCGCCCTGCACGCTGAAATAGATGATGCCCTTGGTGCTGTCGCAATTGCTGCACCTCGATCGCACCAAGTGCCACTCAGTTCCGCACAGCGCGCAGTGCAGATAGCGCAGGCCGTTCTCTGCCCCGCCAATGCGCACGACCGACGCGACCGGGGGAGTGCCGCACACAGGGCATAGGTTGGGATGTTCCGGGCGTGCCACCTGATGAGGCTCAAGCTGCCTCGCGAGGTGGGTCCATTGCACCTGCAAGGCGGCGCCGACAATTGGAGCGGTCGCGCGGTCAAGTTCTTCAAACTGGCCTGAGAGTAACAGGTCGGCCTGGGCCTCCAACCAGCTCTCTTTTTGGGCCAGCAAGCGGAAGAGGGATTCGCGACCGGCAGGCGGCGCCGCATCATAAAGCGCATCCGCCAAGCCCCTTGCGACTTCCTGCCAATGGGGATGGCTGTGCCAGCCCGCAGGGGACAGCGGCGGCATTTCGTGGTCACGGCAATTGGTCAGCAACTCGGCGTCAGGCAGCGGGATTGTCGGATGCTGATCAAGTTCCTCCTGCTGGCGCTCCGCCAAGCCAGCCATAAAGCTCAGATAGTCTCCCAGGGTATGACCCTCGGCCAACTGGCGCAAACGTCTGGCTCGGCTGCTGAACAGGTCCGCGGGAGCGAAGCGCAGTTCGGGAATTTTCCCGGCAGCCGCCTCAATCTGGCCGGGTTCAAGAATGGGGGTGGGCATATGCCTCCCCAGTTTTGTGCTTCGTGGCTCTCGCGGGCGGCGGCGCCATTATGTGCTACTCGATGACACCGCAAGCCAACCTGGCTCCTCCGCCACCCAACGGAGCGGGGTGATCCGAATGGTTATCGCCGCCTATGTGTATCATGAGCGAGCGGCCTTTAAGGTCGGCCAGCTTCAGCCGCGGCGCCAGCACGGGATTGGTGGCGTTGCCCTGCGGGTCCACATACAGGGCAGGCAGGTCGCCTAAATGGCCGTCACCCCAGGGCGTGCCGTGGTGTTTAGTGGCCATGGGGTCGTAGTGTCCCCCGGCACCAAGGGCCGCGACCATCTTGCCGTCCTTTTCCTTTGGCGCGCAGCTGGGATTCTCATGCACGTGGAAGCCGTGCAGGCCAGGAGGCAAGCCGCTGAGTGAAGGCGTAAAGACCAGTCCGTATCGGGTTTCGCTCACGGCGACGGCGCCGATTGCCTGACCTATGCCCTTTTCGTCCACCAGATTCATCGGGATGTTCAGATCAGCGCGTGCTGCAGCTGAGACGGCAAGCAGCGCGACAGTCAACAACGGTATGCGCATAGTTGATTGCTCCTTCGTCAATGTTTGGATTGATTGATATGCGGGATCATGAACGGCAAACCGGACGATCTTTTTCTCACTTCGATCCCGTTACCTCACGGAACCAGGCCGGGTGATGATGCCGTGCCCAGGCCCGACTTACGGTGCCGCGAATCATGGCCCGTACCGAGCCCTTGACCCAGATCGCGGCGTAGATGTGCACCAGGATGG
The DNA here is from genome assembly GCA_035635075.1 of Thiobacillaceae bacterium. Taxonomy (GTDB): domain Bacteria; phylum Pseudomonadota; class Gammaproteobacteria; order Burkholderiales; family Thiobacillaceae; genus DASQBT01. The sequence goes on from DASQBT010000161.1 coordinate 4,851, forward strand.
CGGCGATTGCCACAAAGGCCGACACTGCGTGGACCAACACTGCCAAACGTAGCAGACCCAGCGGCATTCTGGGAGCGAAATAAGGCTGCCAGATGATGATTCCCGAAACAAGCAGCAGCAGGATACAGACCAGCAGAGTCCAGAACAGATATTTCTGCCCGGCGTTGTATTTGCCGGCCTCGGGCAGATTTTCGTCGTTATTGCGAACGACGTCCTTGATTTGTCTGATCCACCTTCGGTCGGCGTCCGTGATTCGATTGTGGGGCGCGAAGCGTTGCGCCATGAAGATGAACAGCACCACCATCAGTACCCCGATGAACGGATGTAGAATCCGTGTCCAGACGCCACCACCGAACAGGTTGGTGAGGAAGAAGAACGCCGGATGAAACAGCGCCAGACCGGATAGCGCCAGCAGAATGAAGGCTACTGCGACAGCCCAATGGTTGACCCGTTCTGCCGGGGTATAGCGCTGGATCAGTTGTGGTTTAGGCATGATGTTCTCCTGGAAATTGGGCCAAACGTGCATGGCTCATGCATCCGTTTCCTCTTCCTCCACTTCCTTCGGGCCCTCTGTCACATAATGGAAGAATCCGGCCAGCACGATCAGCCCGAGACCAAATGAGGCAAGCGGCTTGGTGACGCCTTTCCACAGCGAAACCAGCGGGCTGATGTGGGGATCCTTGGGCAGGCCTGAATAGAGCTCGGGCTGGTCCGCGTGCTGCAGCACATACATCACATGGGTGCCGCCCACCCCCTTGGGATCGTACAGGCCGGCGTTCTCGAAGCCGCGCTCCTTCAGGTCTGTAATGCGCTCCTCGGCGTGTTCGATCATGTCCTGCTTGGAACCGAACACCAGCGCGCCGGTGGGGCAGGCCTTGATGCAGGCGGGTTCCATGCCTACTGCGACGCGATCGGAGCACAGGGTGCATTTGTAGACCTTGCTGTCCTTCTTGGAGAGACGCGGAATGTTGAACGGGCAGCCGGTGATGCAGTATCCGCAGCCGATACAGTTCTCCTCATGGAAATCCACGATGCCGTTGGAATACTGGACGATCGCGCCCGGCGACGGGCAGGCCTTGAGGCAGCCAGGGTCGGCGCAGTGCATGCAGCCGTCCTTGCGGATCAGCCATTCCAGCTTGCCGGGCTGCGGTTCTACCTCGGCGAAACGCATCAGCGTCCAGGACTCCGCAGAAAGGTCCGCCGGATTGTCATAGACGCCGACGTTGTAGCCGATCTCGTCGCGCAGGTCATTCCATTCCATGCACGCGACCTGGCAGGCCTTGCAGCCGATGCACTTGGAAATGTCGATCAGCTTGGCGACTTCCGTGGTCTGGCGCGCCGCCGGCATCGGCGTGGTGGTGGCGGACCTGGCTTTGATGTCGAGTGATTGCAGTGCCATGGCGCGCCTCCTATACCTTTTCCACGTTTACCAGGAACGCCTTGAATTCGGGCGTATTGGTATTGGCGTCGCCGACAAACGGGGTCAGCGTGTTGGTGAGGTAGCCGTTCTTGGTCAGCCCCATGAAGCCCCAATGCAGCGGAATGCCGACGGTATGCGTCTTCCTGCCTTCGACGTTGAGTGTCATCAAGCGCTTGGTCACCACCGCGGAGGCGACGATCTGCCCATGGTTGGACTTGACCCGCACGTGGTCCCCAGCCTTGATGCCTTTCTCCTTGGCCAGTTCCTCGCCGATTTCCACAAACTGCTCAGGCTGCAGGATGGCATTGAGACGCGCGTGCTTGGTCCAGAAGTGGAAGTGCTCGGTCAGGCGGTAGGTGGTTGCGACATAGGGGAACTTGTCGGGCTTGCCGAACGTATCCCAGTCTCCCTTGAACACGCGTGCCGCAGGGTTGGCCCTTGCCTTGGGATTGTTGGGATGCAGCGGGTTGGCGGCCAGTGGAGATTCGAGCGGCTCGTAATGCTCGGGGAAGGGGCCGTCCGCCATCTTGTCGACCGCGAAAAATCGGGCCACGCCTTCCGGGTTCATTATGAACGGACCGACATTTTCCTCAGGCGCCGCGTCAGGTCTCATGTCCGGGACGTCCGCACCTGCCCACTTGCCCGCACCTGCATCCCAGGCAATCAGCTTGCGTGTCGCATCCCAAGGTTTGCCCGCGGGATCGCAAGAGGCGCGATTGTACATGATGCGCCGGTTGGCCGGCCAGGAGTACGCCCAGTTGAGCGTCTGGCCGATGCCATACGGGTCGGAATTGTCGCGTCGGGCCATGAGATTGCCCTTCTCTGACCACGCTCCGGAGTACAGCCAGCAGCCGCAGGAAGTGGAACCGTCATCGCGCAGTTCAGCAAAGCCGTTCACTTGCTCACCCGCCTTGACCAGAACCTTGGTGGGATCCTTGGGATCAGTGACATCCTTCAGGGCCTTGCCGGAAAACTCCCTTGCCAATTCTTCCGGGGAGGGCGCCTCGGGCTGCTTGTACTTCCAGGTCAGGTTGAGAATCGGGTCGGGGAAAGCCCCGCCTTCCTTCTTGTACATCTCCCGCAGCTTAAGAAAGATGCCAGCCACAATTTCGCCATCCGACTTGGTCTCCCCGGGCGGGTCGGTGGCCTTCCAGTGCCACTGCAGCCAACGGCCGGAGTTGACCAGCGAGCCGTCTTCCTCGGCGAAGCAGGTGGAGGGCAGGCGGAACACTTCAGTCTGGATCTTGGTCGGATCCACATCGTTGTATTCGCCGTGGTTCTGCCAGAATTCCGAGGTCTCGGTGGCGAGCGGGTCGATGATCACCATGTACTTGAGCTTGGCGAGCGCGCCAGACACTTTCACTTTGCATGGAGCTGAGGCGAGTGGGTTGAAGCCCTGGCAGATGTAGCCGTTTACCTTGCCGTTGTGCATGTCCTCGAACACTTGCAGCATGTCGTACTGCTTGTCGAGCTTGGGCAGCCAGTCGTAGCACCAGTTGTTTTCCTTGCTCGCCGCATCGCCGTACCAGGCCTTCATGAGGCTGACGTGGAACTTCGCATAGTTCTGCCAATAACTCATCTGGTTGGGCCGCAGCGGCTTCAGGGCGCGCTTGTCGATATAGGCGGAATAGTCCTGCTCGGCGTCCTTCGGCAGAGTCAGGTAGCCTGTCAGAAGGTCAGACAACAGGCCCAGATCGGTGAGCCCCTGGATATTGGAGTGGCCGCGCAGCGCATTCATGCCGCCGCCCGGCTGCCCGATATTGCCCAGCAGCAGTTGCACCATGGCCGCCGTCCTAATCATCTGAGAGCCTTGCGAGTGCTGGGTCCAGCCCAAGGCATACATGATGGTCATGACCTTGTCCGGAGTCGATGTCCCGGCAATCATTTCGCACACCTTGAGGAAAGCATCCTTGGGCGTGCCACAAATATTGCTCACCGCCTCCGGTGTGTAGCGGCTGTAGTGTGTCTTCATCAACTGATAGACGCAACGCGGATTTTCGATGGTCGGGTCGGTCATCACATAGCCATCGGGCCCAAGCTTGTAGCCCCAACTCGAGCGATCGTACTTGCGCTTCTCGGCGTCATAACCCGAATAGATCCCGTCCTGGAAGTCGAATTCATCCTTCACCAGGAAAGAAACGTCTGTGTAGTTCTTGACGTATTCGTGCTGAATCCTGTCGTGGCTTAGCAGGTAATTGATCACCCCTGCCAGAAAGGCGATGTCGGTACCGGCTCGGATGGGAGTATAGAAATCCGCCACCGCAGCGGAGCGGGTAAAGCGTGGATCGACAACGATAAGCTTGGCCTTGCGATGGGCCTTGGCCTCGGTCACCCACTTGAATCCGCACGGATGCGCCTCGGCGGCGTTGCCACCCATGATGAGCACGAGATCGGCGTTCTTGATATCGACCCAGTGGTTGGTCATGGCTCCTCGGCCAAACGTCGGGGCAAGACTTGCCACCGTCGGGCCGTGTCAGACACGCGCCTGGTTGTCGAAGGCGAGCAGCCCTAGACTGCGCGCCACTTTCTGCGTTAGATAGCCTGTCTCGTTGCTGGAAGCTGAGGCGGCGAGAAAGCCGGTGGTGAGCCAGCGGTTCACCGTCTGACCATCGGCATTCTTTGCCACAAAATTTGCATCCCGATCCGCCTTCATCAGCTTGGCGATGCGGTTGAAGGCCTCGTCCCAGGAGATGCGCTGCCACGCCGTCGCGCCTGGGGCACGGTACAAGGGATTCCGAAGCCGATCCGGGCTGCGTACAAAGTCCAGCAGCGCTGCACCTTTCGGACACAGCGTGCCGCGGTTGACCGGATGATCAGGATCGCCTTCGATATGGATGATGGTGCCGCGAGCGTTTTTGGCCTTATCGCCCAAGCTGTAGATCAGCAGACCGCACGATACTGAACAATAAGGGCAGGTGTTGCGCGTTTCCGTTGCGCGTGCCAGTTTGAATTCGCGGACCTCCGCCAATGCCTCGCCAGGGGCAAAGCCTAGAAGTGCCAGACTGGAACCACCTACACCGCCTGCACAGACCTTGAAGAACTGGCGTCGGGTGAGTTGCATGTCGTCCTCCAAATCATATAGGGCCGGGCCGGCCCATTTAGTAGTGACTTGCAGACTTTGAATTTGCGAAGCGCCTGGAAGCGTAGATGTCTTACAGCAAAGGCTGCAAGGGGTTGATTTCACGCTAGCATGTTGCCGCTTTTCTACAAGCACAACGGCGGCATGGTCATTTCTGCGCTTACAGTCGGACGCTGGATTTGTCCTGGATGATTCTGACTTTGTGCTGAAGATTGTCGTGAGGAACGGTGGCGGTTTCGGTTAGGCGGATCCATGAACGCTGCGGATTGCAGAAGCAGGCGCGCTCGCGCTCAAACAGCAGGCCCTCATAACGCGCCTTGAGGGCATCCCGGGCGTCGGCGCTGGGGGCGCTGCTCAGGTCCGCCTGGTAGACGCGGCACTCCTGCTCCAGCAACAGGGCAGGACAGACAATCTGCCCAGCGTCTGCCTCAGCCGCGCCGGCCGAGAACAGAAGCAGCAACAGGCCATGGCGCAGCACGGCACCAGCCCGTCGGGCTGGGGTGCTGCCGCCGACGCGGGCAATGGCTAAGCGTTCCGTGATTGCCAGGTTCAAATGGTCCTCATGCATGATCCTGCTCTTCTTCGTCTTGCGCCCATCGACTCATGGCTCACCAGGCGAGGTGAATGCCTTGTTGGTTGTTTTGCACCACCCGGGCAGCCAGCGGACGCGGGCTGCGGGGCATGAGCCGCTGATAGTCCTCGACTTCAAGCTGGGTGCCCACCGGAAAGGAAATGCCGCCATGGGACAGGGTCATGAAGTCTCTGCCGACCTCCTTGACCCGATAGAGCCCGATCTTCTTCGACTTGTGCCGCACGGCCACCGCCGCATCGGAACGCAAATCGGTATCGGATATGAACCAGTCAACTACGAATTCACCAGCGTATGCCATCTCCATCTCCAAG
>DASQBT010000162.1:0-3764 GCA_035635075.1 Thiobacillaceae bacterium
CAGTTCTCATGGGGCAATGTCGTCCCGTTTCAGCCTGGCGGGATGGTTAGCACGAGGGAATGGATACAGATCAACCGCGCCGATGCGGCTGAGTACGAAAAAGATCTCGATCTGTTTCAGGCCTCGATTGAGTTCGTGAAAGGCGCTCAGCCCCGCTAAGCCTGCTGCGTCGCCTGATAGTCACTCCCGGCCGCGAAACGACGCTGGCTGAGATGGAAGAAATGCGTTACTTGGCGCTCGCTTGTCGTTCTCGTTCCTGAAAGACTGCATCCCTCAGTTCGAAAGGCAGACCCCGACCTATCGTATTCGCGGTAGCAATGCGCATTGGTACCACTTACCTCCTCGCCGGTCTTACGGCGCACTTGGAGCGTTGCGCTGGCTTCCGCAGACCAAGCTTTTTGGCAGCGGGCGGACGTTCTCACTGCTTGGACGCGAAAGTCCGTTGCTGGAAAGCTGGTAGAACCAAGTCCAACACGGAGTCGCGGTTTATAGCCCGCCCCACTGATTCAACACGTATCCGCCGGTACTGTGGGAGGATGCTTGCTAGTACCCACCGTGGCCGCCTTGGTACCCGCCTTGGTATCCGCCTTGATCTCCACCATGGCCGCTGCCATGGCCACCCTGATCTCTATCGTGGTCCCTGTCATCCCGATGATCACGGCTTCCCCGATCACCATCATTACGATTATGGCCGCCGTATGGCTCGACGACGCAGGCGCCCAAACCAATCACCATCAAGCTTGCGGTTAGCAGTAGTTTCTTCATGACCCATCCTTCAATTAAATGACCCCCGACAAAACCAGGGGTTTGTCCGGTGAGCGCCTCAAAGGCGCCCTAAAACCGTGAGCCGCCCGAGGCGGCTACACCCCCAGTTTCATCCGGTCGTAGCGCTCATCCTCTTCTTCCTGGTTGCGGATGTACGCTCTGACCATCGCTTCATCAAGCCCTATTGCTTGTACCGCATTTCACGGAGGAATATCGAGGTCTTGCATTGAGGTTCAAGCGTGAAGCATGGGCAAGCCCCAAATGTGGCTGCCAGGTTTGCATTGGTCTGCCCTTCATCTCCTGGGGCCCATTTCATCATGGTGGACAGGCAGTCTGCGTCGCCAGCCCCGAGGATCCAGGTTCTGACTACTTACTTGCGCACAAAGAGCAGAATGACCCCCGCCACGATCGCCCCCACGCCTGCCCAAATTGGGACGTTGACCGTCTGCGTCTCCTTGACCGACAGCTCTATCGGACCTAGCTTGGCTTGATGCGTGTCCTTGGTGTAGGTGAAACCGCCGTACAGCAAGCCTAGGCCGCCGGCCACGATCAGCAGAATTGCCAAAATCTTGACACCGTTCATCTCATCTTCTCCGGCAGAGATACAAGTTTCTTCGCTCCATTCGCGACGGTGAAGGCTGGCAAGACAGAAACTGTCAAGCACCAAGTCACATTACCCGACCACCTCGCTGAATGAAAAACCCAGGTTTGTTACACGCAACGCCCTTGAATGACACGCACTACAATCACCACGATCGCGATGACCAGGAGAATGTGAAGAGTCCACCCATGGTGCACGAGGAAACCAGGCCAACCAACCAAAGGATAATCAAGCTAACCGCGATAGTTTCGAGCATTTTTGTTACTCCTGGTTAGGGGAGATCAGCAGCAATACATTCGACGCTCTTGGTGATACGGCCTCCGCAGAGAGGCTACGCACTGCAAGACTCTGAAGCAATACGAGCAGCGCGGCGCCCGCTTCTGGGTGAATACGGGATGAGCCGCGGCTTGCTTTACTCATTGCGATAACGACCTCGCTCCTGATCCTGTCCGCGTCTCTGCCCTTGCCCTTGCCCTTGCCCTTGCCCTTGCCCTTGTCCGCGTCCCCGATCCTGTCCCTGTCTTGGCTCGGGCTGGGCGTCCTTGCCTTGCTGTTGTGCGTTCCGTCCCTGCGATGCCGGCATCTGCTCCTTGGGCTGGGCTACCCCCTGCTGTGGCGGCTGCCGACCCTGATCCTGCACTGACGTGCCTCTCTGTTGAGGCGGGGCTTGTGTCGGCGCTGACCTTTGCATGTCCCTACTGCCCTGTTGTGTCGGTTGCGCACGGGGCGGGGTTGGCGGTCTTTGCTGAACCGTCGGTGTCGGATAGTAGCGCTGGTTACCCTGCAGCCACGGATTTGTCTGCTGGGGCGCGCTCTGCTGAACCGGCGGCGGAGGAGTAGAACGCTGCGTACGCTGCTGCCATGGAGTTGTCTGCTGCGGCGCGCTTGGCTGAACCGGCGGTGGCGTATAGGAAGGCTGGTTACCCTGCATCCACCACAGATTTCTCTGCTGCGGCGCGCTCTGCGTTCCGCGCTGAACAGGCGCGGGCGCCCTTTGTCCTCGCTGCGCCTCATAATGCTGGCGCACCACGGGATCGTTCGGCTGGTAACGGTAATTCTGCCGGTTCAACTCACGCTGCTGCTCCACTTGTCGAGGATACCGATCCCCCGAAAACTGCCGTTGGTAGAAAGGCAGCGGGGCAGGTGCCCAGGCGGCGCGCCGGTCCCATCTGTCCCAACCGCTTCTGCGCTGTTCCCAATCGCGACCCCAGTGCTCTCCCCAGCGTGGCGGCGCATCATACCCCCAGCCGCGGAAATAGACAGGCGGGCGCCGGTAGTAGCGCACCGGGACTCGCAGGACAAACGCCGGCACCTCCCATGGATCCACAAGCTCCCACGGCCCGTTGTACCAGGAACTCGCGTACCAGTTGTCATTCTGGAAGACCCAGTACATGCCGTCGTAAAAAAAGAAGTTCGCGTCCAGCTGTGGCGCGTAGTAGACCGGGTAGTCGGGTACCTGGACGAGGTCCGGAAACATTGGGAGGTTGATCCCAATGCTTACATTTGGGAACCCGATACCGACGCTCACCTGCGCGGTGGCAGGAACCACAGGGCATAACAGCATCCCTAGCACAACGATTGCGTAGCGGATTTTCGGCATTTTGTGATCTCCAGTCTGGTAAACAGGTATTGAGCTATACATGGTCGTAGCGAGGTGCAACACCACCTCTCATGCACATTGAATGTTACCCCCACTCGCCCAGGCATTCCGTGCGTGCGAAGTGAAGAATCGCCGCACCACTGCAGATCCGGGGATCACACCAGTCCTGGCGTCTTGAGCGCGGGTGCCGGGGCATCGTCTCCGGATCCCTCCCTGGGCAGCGCGCCGACAGCGGCGGACTCATGGGTAACCGCGCCAGGTGGCAGGAACAACCCCCTGTTGAGGAAAGTCTCTCGCCATTGCGCCGGATATCTCTGCCGCGCAGTTAGGCGCCAAGTAGGCGCAAGCACGCCCCCGCAAGATTCCCTGTAAATGCGGAGAGCGGGGGCTCAGCTGGCCTCAATTATTGCGATCCCGGCCCCGACCCTGGTCAGGGCCCCGACCCTGGTCAGGGCCCCGTCCCTGATCCCGGCCCCGACCCTGGTCAGGGCCCCAGCCCCGACCCTGACCCTGACCCCAACCCTGGTAGTGTTGCCGCACTATGGGGTCGCGCGGCTGGTAACGGTAGTTTCGCTCGATAAGCTGGTGCTGCTGCTCAACTTGTCGGGGATAGCGATCCCCTGAATACTGCCGCTGGAAAGCAGGAAGCGGGGCAGGCCTCGGAGCAGCGCGGCGGTTCCAGTTATCCCACCCGCTTCTGCGCTGTTCCCAATCGCGACCCCAGTGCTCTCCCCAGCGTGGCGGCGCATCATACCCCCAGCCGCGGAAATAGACAGGCGGGCGCCGGTAGTAGCGCAC
>DASQBT010000163.1:0-4933 GCA_035635075.1 Thiobacillaceae bacterium
GCGGCGGGTCAGTGCGGCAAACGCACGCCGGTATTGCGGGGCGATAATTGCCTCAAGTTTCTTGCCGACCACTCCGTCGGCCGTATCTGCGTCTATCATCTCCAGCCCGGCCCGGTTCATCTGCAGCAGCGTACCGTCCGCAGCGAGGAGCTTCACGCATTCCGGCTCGGTGTCGATGATGGTTTGCAGCTTCAATTCGCTCCGGGCAAGCCTATCCTCCGCCCGCTTGTGATCGGTAATGTCGCGGAAGCTCCAGACCCGGCCCATTACCTCGCCATCCAGCCGCTGCGGTTGCGAATAGCGTTCCACCATTCGTCCATCCCTGAAGTGCAACGCATCGAACGAGGAATCCCCCGGACGCGCGTGCAGGTCGCGCACTTTCGCCAGGAAACCCTCCGGCTCTGTCAGCTGGCCGCAGGCGAAGTCGAGCACCTTCTCCTCGCTCTGACTGGAGAGCAAATGCGGCGGAATATGCCAGATGTCTGCGAAGCGCTGGTTATAGCTTGTGATATGCCCGTCATTGTCGACCACCAGAATGCCGTCGGCAGTGGATTCAATGGTGGCGCGCTGCAGCGAAAGCGACTGGCCCGCGCTTCGCCTCGCCTGACCCTGCATGAGGGCGACGTTGATGCTGCCGGCGACGATCAGCAGCAGGACCGAACCTGATACGGCCAGCAGCAAAAACAGTTGCAGCCTTTCTTTTTCGTGCTCCACGACCGCGGGAAGCCGCTTGAATACATGGACTTGAATGTCATTGTCGGGAACCGAACGTCGCGCCATCAAAATCGGTACGTCGTCTTGGCCGAACCGCAACAGGCTCGGAAGGCGCGGGTTATCCCAGGACCGGATCGACAGAAAAGGAAAATCCGTGCGCCTATACCTAGTCAGGCGCGCAGCGCTGGACAGCGTGCTCACCGAAGCCCCGGGGATCGCGTGCATTTCCAGGCTCGGGTCTTTTGCCAGGATCACGATGCCATACCTGTCGGTGATAAAGGCGTCGGCTTGGTTGACCCAGAATGACAGGCGGAGAATATCCGTCTTGGCCGCTACCACGCCGATGATGTGGCCATCCGCCACCACGGGCGCGCTGAAATACAGCCCAGGTATGTTGGTTTTTCTTCCCATCGCATACTGCTGCCCGGGCTTGCCAGACATGGCGGCGGCAAAGTATTCCCAGTCGGCGTAATTCATTCCGACGACGCTTTGAGGTTTGCCCGCGTTGCTGGCGGCAATCGCATCCCCGGATGCATTCATGATCCACAACGCGTCCATCCCCAGTGATCGGGCCACCAGATCGAGATGGCTGTCCATTGCCTTGAGCAGCGGATCTTCGGACCACGCCTGTCTCTTGGCTTGAGAGGTCATCGGCGCCGATGCGGGGTTCGCAGTCGGACGGAACAAGGCTTTTAGCGTGCGATCATCTTTTGCGATCAATGACGGAATGCCATGCAGATAGGTGGTGCTCTGCGCGATGTTTCTTGCGAAATTCTGGGCACGCCTCTCCACTACGGTGGATTCGTCCTTGACCAGGCTCTGCGAGCCCCTCTGCATGACGCTGTCGGCGATAAACCAGGACGCGGCCAGCCAAAGCAGCAGAACAGCGCTCAATGCGCCGAATAGAAATGCTCGCGTGACCCTGCTTTCCCGTGCTTCCATGAAGGCGCCCTAGTTGATCCAATATAGATACTATTTCCACAAAGAAACATGCCTGAAAGTGAAATCGGCGCGGGCTAATGCCTGTATTTCTGCGCGAAAGAGTCTCATCGCCCGGTGAGACAAGCAGGCGCGCTGCCTCAACGACCAGGTATGGTGACCAGGCGCGTGTGGCGGCGGTGCAAATGCCAGAGCACGACGCCAGCCGGAACCCCTTGTTCGGGCTGGGGAAAGTCCCCGCGACCATTGCCCCGCTCGTGGGCTTGGCGCTAGAATAAGACCCTTTTCGCCCAAATTTCGGGGCCGGTTTTTTTGTGGGATGTCATTTCATGGAAAGACAACGCTGGCTTGAGGGGACGCTCTACTCCCCCGATTTTGAGCAGGATTCCTGCGGCTTCGGGTTGATCGCCCAGATGGACAACCAGCCTTCCCACCAACTGGTGCAAACCGCGATCTCCTCGCTTGCCTGCATGACCCATCGTGGGGCCATCGCGGCCGACGGTCTGTCGGGCGATGGCTGCGGCCTGCTGTTCAAAAAACCGGATGCCTTCCTGCGCGCGGTTGCGCTTGATGCCGGCATCACTCTCACCGAACGCTATGCCGCTGCGCTGGTGTTTCTGTCCCCCGATTCGGCCCGGCAGCAGGCGGGCAAGGACGCGCTGAGCCGGGCGCTGCGTGCGCAGGGGCTGGAAGTGGCGGGCTTCCGGGCCGTACCGGTGGACGCCTCGGTATGCGGCCAGTATGCGCTTAACACTCTGCCGCACTTCGAGCAGTTATTCGTCAACTGCCCGGCGGATGTGGATGAAACGCGCTTCGACCGCAAGCTCTACATTGCGCGCCGGCTGGCGGAGAAAGCCATGGCCGGTGACCGGAGTTTCTACCTGCCCACCCTTTCTTCGCAGGTAATCTCCTACAAGGGGCTGGTGATGCCGTCCAAACTGCCGGTGTTCTATCCGGACCTGAACGACGCGCGCTTTGCCTCCAGCCTGATCGTCTTCCATCAGCGCTTTTCCACCAACACCTGGCCGGAATGGCGCCTTGCCCAGCCGTTCCGCTATCTCGCGCACAACGGCGAAATCAACACGGTGCAGGGCAACCGCAACTGGAACCAGGCCCGGGAAATGAAATTCAAGAGCGAGCTCATTCCCAACATGGATGATGTGCGTCCCATCGTCGGAACCGATGGCTCCGACTCGATGAGCTTGGACAACATGATCGAAGGGCTGGTGATGGGCGGCGTGCCGCTGTTCCGCGCTCTGCGCCTTGTGGTGCCGCCGGCCTGGCAGAACGTGGAAAACATGGATCCGGATCTGCGGGCCTTCTACGAAGTTCATTCCATGCACATGGAACCCTGGGATGGCCCCGCAGGCGTGGTGATGACCGATGGCCGTTACGGCGTCTGCATGCTGGACCGCAACGGCTTGCGCCCGGCGCGCTGGGTATTGACCAAAGACCGCATCCTGACCATCGCTTCGGAAATAGGAGTGTGGAACTACGGCCCGGAAAACGTGGTGATGAAAGGCCGGGTGCGCCCTGGCCAGATGGTGGCCGCCGACCTCGCTACCGGCAAGCTGCTGCTGCCCGAGGACATCGACTGCGAATTGAAAACCCGCCACCCCTACCGCGACTGGCTCAAGCAGGCGCGCAAGCTGGAGTTTCGCACCTACCAGGACAGCGAGCTCGAGCTCATGGATGCCGCTTCCCTGCTCACGCAGCAGAAGCTGTTCAATGTCAGTTTCGAGGAACGCGACCAGATCATCCGCGTGCTGGCGGAAGACGGGCAGGAGGCCATTGGTTCGATGGGCGACGACACCCCTATGGCGGTGCTGTCACAGCAGGTGCGCTCGCCCTACGATTACTTGCGCCAGCAATTCGCCCAAGTGACCAATCCGCCGATCGACCCGATCCGCGAGGCGATCGTGATGTCGCTCAACACCTGCTTCGGACCGGAACGCAATCTGTTCGAGGAAACTCCGGAGCACGCCCACAGGCTCGAAGTGCACTCGCCGCTGCTGTCGCACGAGGCCTTTGTCGCGGTCACCAACCAGACCGACCCGGCGTACAAGAGCATCAACCTCTCCCTGCAGTACGATCCGGCAAAATTCAATCTGAAGTCCGCAGTGGAAAAGCTGGCGGCGGGCGCCGTGGCAGCAGTGAAGGCTGGCAATGTGATCCTGGTCCTGTCCGACCGCGCCATCGGCAAGGACCGTCTGCCGATCCCCGCCCTGTTTGCCGTTGGCAGCGTGCATCATGCCCTGATTACTGCCGGCATCCGCTGCGACGCCAACATCGTGGTCGAAACCGGCACGGTGCGCGATCCGCATCATTACGCCTGCCAGATTGGCTATGGTGCAACCGCGGTTTATCCCTACCTGGCCTATCAGGTTATCGGCGAATTCGTGAAATCCGGCGAAGTCAAACTTGGCCTGGACAAGGCTCTGGCCAACTACCGGAAAGGCATGGACAAGGGCCTGTACAAGGTGCTGTCCAAGATGGGGATCTCCCTGGTGTCCAGCTACCGCGGCGCGCAGCTGTTCGAGGCGGTGGGCATCCATGAGGAAGTGATCGAGCTGAGTCTGAAGGGAACGGTGTCGCGCATCTCCGGCGCTGATTTCGCAGATTTCGAAGCTGACCAGAAGCTGCTGCACAAAGCGGCCTTCAACCCGATGAAGCCGATCGCCGCCGGCGGATTGCTCAAGTTCATCTTCGGCGAAGAGTTTCACGCTTATAACCCGGACGTGGTCCAGCAACTGCAAAAGGCGGTGCAGAGCGGCAGCTACGAGGAATACAAGAAATACTCCGCGATCGTGAACAGCAGGCCGGTGGCGATGATCCGCGACCTGATGAGGCCGAAGCTCGGCGCGAATCCCATCCCCATCGACGAGGTCGAGCCGCTGGAAGCCATCCTCAAGCGCTTTGACAGCGCCGGCATGTCCTTGGGTGCCTTGTCGCCCGAGGCGCACGAGGCCCTGGCGGAAGGCATGAACCGCATCGGCGGGCGTTCCAATTCCGGCGAAGGCGGCGAGGATCCCAAGCGCTACGGCTCGATCAAGACCTCCAAGATCAAGCAGGTCGCCTCCGGCCGCTTCGGTGTCACGCCGGCCTATCTGGTCAGCGCCGAGGTGCTGCAGATCAAGATCGCGCAGGGCGCCAAACCCGGCGAAGGCGGCCAGCTACCCGGCGACAAGGTGTCCGCCACCATCGCCGCCCTGCGTTATTGCAAACCCGGCACGCCACTGATTTCGCCGCCGCCGCACCACGACATTTACTCCATCGAGGA
>DASQBT010000164.1:0-8843 GCA_035635075.1 Thiobacillaceae bacterium
ATTTTGTTGTCGGACGACTCAATCAGCCGAACAAGTTATTCCACCAGCGCCTGCGGTTGTTGGGCGTGACTTCCGGCATCAATTCCACCGGCTGCTGCAGACTCATGATCCAGCCCGGAAAGATATGCCGACCGCTGGAACCGCAGGCTACCCCCAGGTTATGCGGGTCATAAATCTTGATGAAGGTGGGTTTTTCAATATCGTCGGCATAGACGATGCCACAATAATCCTCGTCGTGTTCCCGGCGCAGAAGTTCGTCGAGATGCCGGACAAAGCGATCAACCTCTTCCGGGCGCGCCGAGGAAACCGGCAGAGAATGCCCCACTGGATACAGATACCAGCCCGCCCGGCGGTCGAGTTTATTCCAGAACGCCGTCAGCTGATCCCAAGACAGAATGTTGTACAGAAGTCCCTGGTACTTCGCCAGGAAACCGCTCTCCGCGGGCATACAACCCCCTAACAGTCACAATAAAACGCCGCGTTACTCTGCCGGCTGCCCAAGCTTGGACCCTGCCCTGCCATCGTGCCACAACGGATCAATTTCGCGGCCCAAGCCGCAAACCATCTAAATCGCCAGGCTGCTACTTGCCCATCTGTTTTTCGCGGATTTCCTCCAGGGTCTTGCAGTCGATGCACAGGCTGGCAGTGGGTCTGGCCTGCAGACGCTCGAGGCCGATTTCCACGCCGCAGGATTCGCAATAGCCATAATCGCCGGAATCGATCTTGCCCATGGTTTCGTCGATCTTCTTGATCAGCTTGCGTTCGCGATCCCGATTACGCAACTCCAAAGCCATGTCCGATTCCTGGGTTGCACGATCATTAGGGTCGGCAAAAACCGTCGCCTCGTCCTGCATGGAATGGATCGTGGTGTCGATATCCTGGGACAGCTCAGCTTTCCAGTCGGACAGGATTTTGCGAAAATGCGCTTGCTGCTTTTCATTCATATACGCCTCGCCCTTTCTGGGTTTGTAGGGATCGAAGCGTTTAAGGTTTTCAGTCGCCATAGTAGTCACCGCTCTTGGCTGGACACAAAAGAAGAGAAGTTACCGGTTTCCCCCATTTTTCGCAACCATTTCACCGTCCAGAGTTGAGCTGACCCCAATGCCCCTGAGAGCCTTGCTTTTCGATGTCGACGGGACCCTTGCCGACACTGAACGGGACGGCCACCGGCCGGCCTTCAATGCCGCGTTTCGCGAATTTGGCCTGGACTGGGAATGGGACATTCCGCTCTACGGCAGGCTGCTGGCGATCACCGGCGGCAAGGAAAGGATAAAACACTATATTGAGGACTGCCGGCCCGATTTCAAGCAGCACGCCGGTCTTGACGACCTCATCGCCGACCTGCACAAGGCCAAGACCCGCCATTACACTGAGTTGCTGGCCGATGGCAAGCTACCCATGCGCCCCGGGGTGGCGCGCCTGCTGAGTGAAGCCAGGGACGCGGGCTTGCGCCTGGCGATCGCGACCACCACGACGCCGGACAATGTCACGGCCTTGCTCGAACACAGCCTGGCGCCGGAGGCAGCCTCCTGGTTCGAAGTGATCGCCGCCGGGGATATCGTGCCAGCCAAGAAACCCGCGCCGGACATCTATCTTTGGGCCCTGGAAAGGATGGATCTCAAAGCCGAGTATTGCCTGGCATTCGAGGACTCGGAAAACGGGATCCGTTCGAGTACGGGCGCAGGCCTGAAGACCCTGGTCACTGTCAACGGCTACACTGCAGCCCATCAGTTTGCCGGCGCAAGCGCCGTGCTGACCGACCTGGGCGAGCCCGACGCGCCCGCCCGGGGACTGTCGGGACTATGGAAAGGGCAGCGAGGCTACGTCAGCGTGGAGAGTTTGCGGAAGCTGCATTGCTCTTAGACCCCCTCACGCCCAGCCCCCCCTCCGAGGGAAAAGGGTGGCCGACAGGCCGGGTGAAGGGGTGAGAAGGAGCGAGCGGGTTTCAAAGCCCCTCAGCCATGCAGCAGCGCCGCCTCGAGGGTATTTTCCAGCAGGGTAGCAACCGTCATCGGCCCGACGCCGCCCGGTACCGGCGTAATCCAGCTCGCGCGCTTTGCCGCCGCGGCAAAATCGACATCGCCACAAAGCGCTCCGTTAGCCAGCCGGTTGATGCCCACATCGATGACGATCCCGCCTGACTTGATCCATTCGCCTTTCACCAAGCCAGGTTTGCCCACAGCGACCACCAGGATGTCCGCGCGCTCCACCTCAGCCTTCAGGTCACGCGTGAAACGGTGACAGGTGGTCACCGTGCAGCCCGCCAGCAGCAGTTCCAGCCCCATCGGCCGCCCCACATGGTTGGACGCGCCCACCACGACTGCCTGCTTGCCCTTGATCTCTTCGCCGGTGGCCCTGAGCAGCGTCATCACGCCGCGCGGCGTGCATGGCCGCAAAGTGGGCATACGTACCGCCAGACGGCCGATATTGTAGGGATGAAAGCCATCCACGTCCTTGTCCGGGCGGATGCGCTCAATCACGACTTGCGAATCGATTTGGGGCGGCAGCGGCATTTGCACCAGAATGCCATCGATGGCCGGATCAGCGTTCAAGGCGTCGATCAATGCCAGCAGCTCCGTCTGATCGGTAAGCGCCGGCAGATCGTGGGAAACCGAATGGACGCCCGCTCGCTGGCAGGCATTGCGCTTGTTGCGCACATAGATGCTTGAAGCCGGATCTTCCCCCACCAGTATTACCGCCAGCCCCGGCGCCCGCAGGCCTTGGACCAGCCGCTCTGCAACTTTGTCCGCGACCGCGGCGATAAGCGCATCAGACATGGTTTTGCCATCGAGCAGTTGGGCGCGCATGGTACGGATCAGGGGCTGGAAAGCAGATGATTCTAACCCAAGCCAAATTGACCTGCCTTAAACTTATCAGGCATAATTCGCGGTCTTTCGGGGTGTAGCGCAGTCCGGTAGCGCGCTTGCTTTGGGAGCAAGATGTCGGGGGTTCGAATCCCTCCACCCCGACCAGATTTACCGGATTTGGTCACGCCTCGATTGCCCGCAGGTTGTATCTGCCCGTAGCTCAGTTGGATAGAGCATCGGCCTTCTAAGCCGAGGGTCACAGGTTCGACTCCTGTCGGGCAGGCCAGTTAAGCGCTGTTGCATCCGCAACGGCGTCCCGGTGGTGGCTGTAGCTCAGTTGGTAGAGTCCAGGATTGTGATTCCTGTTGTCGTGGGTTCGAGTCCCATCAGCCACCCCACTCCCAAGTTTTCAATCTTCCCGTAAGCGTTCCAGGCGGCTGATGGGCGAGAACCCACTTGGGGTTCGACCAGGGAAGCCCGGCGGGCTTTCCGCAGGACGCCGTCAGGCGGCCCCGAGCTTGGCGAGGGACGAGCAATGGGAGAGGAATCCCGTTGCGAGCAATCCCATCAGCCACCACACCCCTTCACGCTTGTAATGCGCAATGGCTGGTGTGCGAAAATTGTGTGAGGCAGCGAGTAGAAACGACCAGGGAGGCGTCCCCGCGCCCCGCTGCAATTCATTCCTGAAAATGCGCTTGCGGACGAAGTCCGGCGGCCCTGCGGGGGTATTCTGACCGCACGTAAGCCCTTATCGCGCAAACCACGGCACCAGGAAGCCGGATGCACCATGCCGGGCGGCAATTATCCGAGTCGGGGAGAAACTTATCTGCTATGCAGAAGTCATAAAGTCACAGGTTAGAGTCATTTTCAGTCACGGATCGGCGGGCAATAAGGCGCCGTCGGAATATTTGCAGATCAAGACAGAAGGGGAGTTCCTATGAACAGACTCGGATGGTCGCCAGCTTTATTGTTGGGGATGTTCCTTGCGGGCATGAGTGGCGCGGTCATGGCAGATCACGGGCATGGCGGACATGGTCATGTCGGCGTGGGGATTGTCGTTAACCCGTTCTGGTTTGGCCCCTGGAATTACCCCGCTCCTTACTACTACCCGCCCCCCTATTACTATCCCCCGGCGGTGGTGACGGTTCCGTCCTCGCCCCCGGTATACGTCGAGCGTCAAGACGTGGCTCCGCCAGGACCCCAAGCGTCCGCATCGTGGTATTACTGTGCCAATCCGCAGGGCTACTATCCTTATGTGAAGGAATGCCCGGGAGGCTGGCAGGCGGTCGCTCCGCAGCCTCCCCCAATGTCCGGTGAAGGGAGATAGACATGCGGCTTCCGATAAAGACATCAGCCTTCGCCCTGTCCTTGTTGCTCGGCGCCTGCACCACGATGCCAAGCGGCCCGAGCGTGATGGTGTTGCCCGGCACGGGCAAGAGCTTTGACCAGTTTCGCGCCGACGAACGGGAATGCAAATCCTATGCGCTGGAAAGTGTCGGCGGCGTGACGCCCGGCCAGGCTGCGCAGAATAGCGGGGTGGCGAGCGCCGTGGTCGGCACGGTGGTCGGAGCCGCCGCGGGTGCAGCCATAGGCGGGCACGAAGGCGCAGGCGTGGGCGCGGGCACAGGACTCCTGGTCGGCGGCCTGGCCGGTACCCAATCCGCGGAATACTCCGGCTACGGTGTGCAGCGCCGTTACGACGTGAGCTACGTCCAATGCATGTACGCCAAGGGTCATCAGGTCCCGGTTTCCGGCCGCACCTATAGGCAATCGCGCGCCGCGTCCTACCCGCCTCCGCCTCCCCCCGGCGTGCCGCGCCCCCCGGAGGGTACGCCGCCGCCCCCGCCGCCTGGCGTGACGTCGCCCTAGCTATTCCCGGCAGGAGGTGCCGGGACAACTGCGGGCGGGGATGAACGGGCATCAAGTGAAGGAAACAGCATCATGCAAAAACACAGACTGTTCGTTTTCATCGCCGCGCTGTTGCTGCCATTTGCCATCCAGCCCTGCTCCGCAGACGAGCGACACGGCTCCGGCCCTCAACGTCATAGCCCCCCCGGCCCTCAACGTCATGGCCCTAGCTTTGAACGACATGACCGGGGCGCCGTCCATGACTTCCGACGTGATCGCCACGACGCTTTTCGCGGTGATATACGGCACTTCCGCGAACACGACATCAATGTCTGGCACGGCGGCCGCTGGTATCATGGACCGCATGGCGGGCGCCGGGGATGGTGGTGGATCGCTGGCGGCACTTGGTATTTCTATCCCGCGCCTATCTATCCCTATCCGGACCCCTACCTGCCGCCGCCGATCGGGGCGCCGCTCGCGTCCGGTTACTGGTATTACTGCGACGACCCGCCCGGCTATTACCCTTATGTGGCTGGCTGCCGCTTACCTTGGCATGCGGTGGCACCCGGCGCCGGGCCGTAGGGCAATTTGAGGCGTGTTGGCTGCGGGCGGCTTGCGGCAGAACGGCGCGCCAAAATCGCCCTCGTCACGGTGCGGGAGGATCGTGCGTCTGCGGCGTTGCGGCGATCGACAATGGCAACGACCGTTGCCGCTGGGCCGGCCTTGCCCCCTCATCGCTTTCTCGTAGCAGCCTTCAAACCAGCGTTAATTAAGCGCTCCCGCAAGCTTGCGCCGGTACTCGCTGACCAGGGGATCGGCGCCAAGCAGGGTAAACAGGTTGAGCATGGTCTTGCGTCCCACGTCATCCTCAAACGCCCGGTCGCGCTGCACGATTTCCAGCAGTTGTTCGAAGGCTTGAGGATAGTTGCCGTTGGCGGCGTGGAAGTTGGCCAGCTTGAGTCGCGCATCCAGATCGTTTCCATTGGCGGCAATTCGCGCCAGCAAGGTGCTTTCGTCGACTCCGGCCTCAGCGCCTGCGGCAAGGCTCAGCTTGGCCTTGAGCTGGGCGGCGCGCGGATGGCCGGCTGCTTCGCCCTTCAGGCTGTCGAGCAGGCGCTGGGCTTCGGCGTCCTGCCCCAGTTCGAATAGCACCTCGGCGGCATCCAGCCGCACCCATTCATTCTGCGGATCAAGTTTGGAGGCTTCCCCAAGGATCTGCAGGGCGCCGGCGGCATCGCCGGCAGCCACCTTTGCCGCCGCCTGCACCCGCAGCTCTTCGGCGGGGCTGGGAATCAACCTGTCCAGCCACTCACGCACCGCTGACTCGGGGAGGGCGCCGGTAAACTCGTCGACGATCTCGCCATTCACCACTGCCTTGACCGCCGGAATGCCGCGTACGCCGAACTGGGTGGACAGTTCATGATTTTCGTCCGAGTTCACCTTGGCCAGCAGGAACTTGCCGCCGTATTCCTCTGCCAGCTTTTCCAGGATGGGCTTGAGGGATTTGCACGGCCCGCACCAGGGCGCCCAGAAATCGACCACCACCGGGCGTTTGCGGGACTCCTCGATCACGTTTTGTTCAAAGCCGGCAAGACCGACGTCCAGGGAATGGCTACTCATGACAATTCTCGTTTCATTGATTTGCGCGATGCCGAAAAGCGGGTTGGATGGCTTCCTATGTTATGACTATGCTTGGGTTATGCAAGGTCCAATATGTGAGAGATTCCATGAGCGGATGAACTGTCCAGTTGCCGCGTTCAAGTCAACGAAACTGAAGGAAATCGCAGTTTGTTTGGGACCCATTTCTTAAGGCTTTCGCCTCTCATTTCGCTGTTGCCCTTGTGCCTGGCTTGCCCGTGCCCGGTCATGGCAGACAATGAGCATGTCAATATCACGCACGACCTGCCTTTTGCCGAGGTCCTGCATAACAGAAGGCTGGTACGCATACAGCGCAATCCGGATACGCTCAACATCATCGATTCGGACTACGCCTTGACCTCCAGGCCATGCCCGCCGTTCTGCATACAACCCATGGTATTGGCGCCGGGGGTTGATACGATAGGCGAACTCGAATTGATCGATTACCTGCGTTCCATAGGCACGGGCAGGCAGGACCTGATGGTTGTCGATTCGCGCACGGATGACTGGACAAAGCGCACCGGGATCATCCCCGGCGCGGTCATCATCCCCTGGGATAAACTGTTTCTGGCCAAGAATGATCCGGAGAAAATCGCCGAAATTCTGGAAGACAGGTTCAAGGTCCAACGTTTCGGGCCGCTTTGGGACTTCTCCCAAGCCAAGACGGTGATCTTCTACTGCAATGGCGCCTGGTGCGGACAGTCGCCCACCAATATCAAGACCCTGCTTTCCATAGGCTACCCGGCCAACAAGCTCAAATGGTACCGCGGCGGCATGCAGGACTGGAAATCGCTGGGGCTGACGACGGTTGCGCCGTGAGTTATCTGTAACCCCCTCACTCCACCCCCCCCTGCGAGGGGGAAAGAGAGTCAGATGCGCCGAGGATCGAATACCCGGTTAGATGCGGCGCGCCAACTCGATTGCCTTGCCGATATAGCTGGCCGGCGTCATGAGCTTGAGTCGGGTCTTCTCGCCATCGGGTATGGCCAGCCCATCGATGAAAGCGTGCAGGGTTGCGCGGTTGATGCCGCCCTTGCCGCGCGTCAGCGCCTTGAGCTGTTCGTAGGGGTTGGCCACGCCGTAGCGGCGCATGACGGTCTGGATCGGTTCGGCCAGCACTTCCCAGTTCGCATCCAGATCCGCCTCCAGGGCCACGGGGTTGGCCTCCAACTTGCCGATGCCACGCAGGCAGGACTCGTAGCCTAACAAGGTGTACCCGAGCCCCACTCCCATGTTGCGCAGCACGGTGGAGTCGGTGAGGTCGCGCTGCCAGCGCGAGATCGGCAGTTTCTGCGCCAGATGGGTCAGCACGGCATTGGCCAGGCCGAAATTGCCCTCGGCATTTTCGAAGTCGATCGGGTTGACCTTGTGCGGCATGGTGGAGGAACCCACCTCGCCTTCTTTCACTTTCTGCTTGAAATAGCCCAGGGAAATGTAGCCCCACGCGTCGCGGCACAGGTCGATTAGGATGGTGTTGGCGCGCACCTGGGCGTCGAAAAGTTCCGCCATGTAATCGTGCGGTTCGATCTGGATGGTGTAAGGGTTGAAGGACAACCCCAGGCCCTCGACGAATTTCCGCGCGAAGCTTTCCCAATCCAGTTCCGGATAAGCGGCGAGGTGGGCGTTGTAGTTGCCCACTGCACCGTTGATCTTGCCCAGCAGGTCGATGTCCGCAATCTGCTCGCGCACCCGCACCAAGCGGTATACCACGTTGGCGAGCTCCTTGCCCAGCGTGGTCGGACTGGCCGGCTGGCCGTGGGTGCGCGCCAGCATGGGCAGGTCCGCCAGGTCGTGCGCCAGGTTCTGCAGCCGGTCGATCAGCACGCCCAGTGTGGGCAGCAGGATTTCGTCCAGCGCGCCCTTCAGCATCAAGCCATGCGACAGGTTGTTGATGTCCTCCGAGGTGCAGGCGAAATGCCAGAATTCGCTGACCCGTGCGAGCTCGGCGTTGTCCTGGCAGCGCTGCTTGAGAAAATACTCCACCGCCTTCACATCGTGATTGGTGGTCGCTTCGATGTGCTTCACCTGAGCCGCATCGGCCTCGGCGAACCGGTCTGCGATGGCGTCGAGGTATGCGCGCGCGTCGGGGGTGAAGGGCGGCACCTCGCCAATGCCCGGCTCCTCGCTCAGCGCCTTGAGCCATTCCACCTCCACCTTGACGCGGTGTTTGATCAGCCCGTATTCGCTGAAATACGGGCGCAGCGCGGCGATCTTGGCGCCATAGCGGCCATCGAGCGGAGACAGGGCGGTAAGGGCGGAGAGTTCCATCAGTCTTTGCGGGGAGAAGTGGCGCAGCGCCTCATTCAATAAGATTTGCAGGCTGAGTATTTTACCGGATTCAAACGCTACGCCGATCTCTAAGCGCCTGCGCCAGGGTGCCGCTGTCCACGTACTCCAGCTCGCCGCCCACCGGCACCCCCCGCGCCAGGCGGGTAACCTTCAGCCCCCTGGCTTTGAGCATGTCGCCCACCACGTGCGCGGTCGCCTCGCCTTCCGGAGTAAAGTTGGTGGCCAGCACCACCTCTTCCACCTCGCCGTTGAGCGCGCGAC
>DASQBT010000165.1:0-1641 GCA_035635075.1 Thiobacillaceae bacterium
AGGTTACAGGGCGCAGCACCGAAGACTCATTGGGCAAGGATCGGCAAACTCAATCTTAGCCGACCCCTTCCCTGGATACAAGACAGGATGGGCAGCTATGCAGGGCAATCGCGCTATCTAGCTCTTGACAGAGCGAGCCGGTAAGGTATGGGCTTTCCTACCCAGCGAGTAGACAATGTTACCCGATCCGCGCCCGTATTTTGCCGACCTGAGCGATCCGCGTCGTGAAACCAGGAATAAGCTGCACAAGCTCAGTGACATTCTCATGATCGTGTTCTGTGCCGTGCTGAGCGGCGTTGAAGAGTGGGTGGGGATGGAGGAATTTGCCGAGCAAAAGGAAGCGTGGTTGCGGAACTTTCTGGAACTGCCCAACGGGATTCCCTCGCACGATACCCTCAGCGACGTGCTCGGACGGCTGAAGCCGGGGGCGTTCGCTGAGGCGTTTTTGCGGTGGGTGTACGTGGCTGTGCCCAGTCTGGCTGGTGAGCAGGTGTGCCTGGATGGGAAGACCCTGCGTGGCAGTCGCGTGGGCGAGAACACGGTTCACCTAATGAGTGCCTATGCCGCCAAGGCGCGGTTGGTGCTGATGCAGCACGCGGTGGCCGACAAAACCAATGAAATTACTGCCATTCCGGACATGTTGTCGCTGCTGGAATTGAAGGGCGCCTTAGTCTCGATCGATGCGATGGGTTGCCAGAAAACGATTGCGGAGCAGCTCGTGAGGGCGGAGGCGGATTATCTGTTGGCGCTGAAGGATAACCACCCGCAATTGAGTGAGGACGTCCGGCTATGGCTCGATACCGAGGCAGCGCAGGGGCGACTGCTCCCGTATGAGACCGTGGAAAAGGATCATGGACGCCTCGAGATCCGACGCTATGTCTTGAGTGACGCTATCGAGTGGTTGCCACAGAAGCCGCAGTGGGCCGGTTTGCAGGCCGTGGGGCGGGTGGAATCGAGCCGTCTGGTGGGTGACAAAACCACGACAGAATGCCGGTACTATCTGTGCTCGTTCACCGAACGGGCGCGTTTTGCCGAAGCAGTACGGAGTCATTGGGATATCGAGAACGGCCAGCATTGGGTCCTGGACGTGCAGTTCGGTGAGGACGCCAACCGGGCGCGGCAGAACTATTCGGCAGCAAATCTGGCCTTGATTCGACGGATGGCGTTAAATGTGATCCGCCACAATGGCCCGTCGAAAGATAGCTTACGCCTTCGCCAGCTTCGCGCTTTGCTCAATGACGACTACCGCGCTCAGCTAATCTTTGGACCTCAACAGACAGAGCGCGATTGCCCTGAGGCTTTCATTTACACCAAGCGTTTAAGTATAGTAGTATGCGATTGCCCGACCTCGCACCCGGATCGGAGCCAAGCCAAGAGGAGCTTTGCGCATGAACGGTTTGATGCAACACTGGCCACTGACGATCGACAAGCTCCTGGAGCACGCCCATCGTCTGTATCCAACCAAGCGTGTTACCACCCTGCAGCCCGATGGCTCGCTGCATCGCTATACCTATGGTGACCTGTACCCGCGGGTCAAACGACTGGCCAAGGCACTGACCCAGTTAGGCGTGAAGCCGGGTGACCGCATCGGCACCTTCGCCTGGAACAACTACCAGCACCTGGAGCTCTACTATGCGATTC
>DASQBT010000166.1:0-6780 GCA_035635075.1 Thiobacillaceae bacterium
ATTCACCCCGACCACCTTGCCGCTCAGGTCGATCAGTGGTCCGCCGGAATTGCCGGGATTGATGGGCACGTCGGTCTGAATGAAAGGAACATAGGTGTCGTCCGGGAGGTTGCGGCCGAGGGCACTGACGATGCCCTGCGATGCGGAATGATCGAAGCCGAAGGGCGAACCGATAGCCACCACCCATTGACCGACCTTGAGTGCCTTGGCGTCGCCGATCTCAACCGTGGGCAGGCCTTTCGCCTCAACCTTGATCAGAGCCACGTCCGACAGGTCGTCTGCCCCCACCACCCTGGCTTTCAGCTCGCGCCGGTCATTGAACTTGACGGTAACTTCGCGGGCACCGTCTACCACATGGGCGTTGGTAAGGATGTAGCCGTCCGGCGAAATGATGAACCCCGAGCCGAGGGTGTGAACCGGCTCGATATCGATCCGTGGATGGCCATGGGGGGATTCAAAGAAGCGCTTCATCCAGTCCTTCAGCGGCGAATCGTCCGGAAAGTTCTGCAGGTCGGGCGGAGCCGGCATCGTGCCTTCGGTCCTGGCTGAGCGTTCAATGCTGATGTTGACCACCGCATCGGCGTTCTTCTGCACCAGCGGCACGAAATCGGGCAAGCCTGTTCCCTGTGTGGCAACGGCGACCTGAGGAACGGAAGCCGTAGAACGAGACCAGGGAATTTCATTGATGGCCAGGGCGACGGCGAAGGCCGTGGCTGCGACCAGCGTGCCCACGGTATAAAGCTTGGTCTTGGCTTGCATAATCATCTCCTGTACAGCTAAAAAAACTCAGGTGTGCGGAATTGAACGCGGCTGATCGTCTGCACCAAGGAAGAGCCAGGGAAAGTGCGGCTTCTGGTAGACCGTTCATGGGTGCAATTGACGTTCGCGACAAGACCGTACCCGTGAAGCTAGACGATCATGTCAGGTGGAACGCGTTCCATGTCATAGCTGTCTTTTCGGGCAGTGTACAGCCTCGTACCTCGAGCCATGTCGCTTCCAGCGAAGCGCCAGATGCGTGCCCGCTGGCAAATGGACAAGCATCGCCGCCCAAGGGTTCCCTTGACAGCCGGGGCTGGTAAAAGGGGGTATTACCCGACTATAATGGTCGGGTATTCAGGGCGAGCCGGATTTTCGAGTCATTGATCGAGGTGTCAATTGCTTGGATTTTGGATCAATCGGGTTCGAATCGCGATTATCCAGACCCGCAACCCGGACATCGCGCGAATGAGTTGATGGGAGGCGACGCCCGCCATTTCATCAAATGGATTCTTGTCGGATCAGTAACAGTGGAGATTAACCATGTCTGAACAATTGCATGACGCGGTTCGCGCCGGTGAAGTGGCGCGCGCCAGGGAATTGATCGCCGCGGGTGCGGACGCCAATGCCCGCGACAGTTACGGGGCCACGCCCCTGATGAACGCTGCCCACGGCGGCAATGTGCAAATGGTGCGGGCGCTGATCGCGGCGGGCGCGGATGTCAATGCCGTCGACGACCTTGGGTGGAATGCCATTCACAAGGCCGTCTACAACAGCGACCAGGATCGCGGCTTTGATGAGGTGGTGGACGTCTTGGCGAAAGCCGGTTGTGATGTGAACGCCAAGATTGGATATGGCATCCGCCCTCTGATGCTGGCCGCCGGCTATGGCGAAGCCGCAGTATGTCAGACCCTGCTGGAGAATGGTGCCGACGTCCTGGCCCGCAATGACGGCGGCCTGACTGCGCTGATGATGGTGAAGGACAAGTTCTATGTGGAAGTGATCAACCTGCTGCATGCCGCGGAACAGGACGCCGGCGTGGGAGAGGGCAGCTGTGCGAGCAAGAATGCGCCAGGCTCCAATGTGGTTACTTTTCTCAAGCCCCTGGCGAAAAATCCGAATCATTGATCCGTCCCGCAACGCGCCCATGAACCCCGCCTGGTGCGGGGTTTTTTGTTTGTCGCGCTATGATGGGAAGACAGTATCTACAGCCTGGTTGGCCATGTCCGCACTTCATTTCGAAACTGCAGTTTCTGAACTGATCTGGCAACAGAAATATCGCGCGTTGGAAGCGTCAGGCGCGCCGGAATCCAGTATTGCTGACAGTTGGCGGCGGGTGGCACGGGCCATCGCCAGGGTAGAGGCAGACGATCAGGCCGGCTGGGAGGAGCGTTTCTATCAGCTGCTGGATAACTTTCAGTTTCTGCCTGGCGGGCGGATCCTGGCGGGAGCGGGCAGTGCTCGGCAGGTGACACTGTTCAACTGTTTTGTCATGGGCGTCATCGAGGATTCCTTGGATGGGATTTTCGACGCGCTCAAGGAAGGTGCGCGCACCATGCAGCAGGGCGGCGGGGTGGGCTATGATTTTTCCACCCTGCGTCCGTCCGGCATGGCGGCAAGGACCGTGGGCAGCACGGCTTCGGGACCGGTGTCCTTCATGCATATCTGGGATGCCATGTGCGCCACTTTGATTTCAGCCGGCAACCGGCGCGGCGCCATGATGGCCACCCTGCGCTGCGATCATCCTGATATAGACGCCTTCGTCGAGGCCAAGCGCGACCCCGCGCGGCTGCGTAATTTCAATGTGTCGGTGCTGGTGAGCGATGCATTCATGCAGGCGGTCGAAGCGGATGCCGAGTGGTCCCTGGTGTTTCCCGAGCGCTCGGTGAGCGGCGCAGGGCCGCTGGTGGAACGGCGCTGGAGCGGCGCCCAGGAGCCCGAGCGCTGCCGGGTAGTCAAAACCGTCAAGGCCCGCGAACTCTGGACCGGCATTACCCGGGCCGCTTATGATTGCGCGGAACCCGGTGTCCTGTTTATCGACCGTATCAACCAGTTGAACAACCTGGGCTGGTGCGAACACATCAGCGCCACCAACCCGTGCGGCGAAATTCCGCTTCCGCCCTATGGCGCCTGTGATCTGGGCTCGCTTAATCTGACTCGTTTTGTGCACGATTCATTTGCACCCAAGGCGTGGCTGGATTTTCCCGCACTAACCGAAGCAGCGGCGCAGGCGGTACGCCTGCTGGACAATGTGATCGACGCGTCGCGCTACCCGCTGCCGGCCCAGGCCAGTGAAGCGCACGCCAAACGGCGTATCGGGCTGGGCGTCACCGGTCTGGCCGATGCCCTGATCATGCTCGGGCTGCACTATGGCAGCGAAGAAGCGCGGCAGCTGGCCGCTGACATCTTGCGAACGCTGCGCGATGCAGCCTATGGCGCGTCCGTCGAACTGGCGCGCGAGAAGGGCCCATTTCCCGGCCTGCGGAAGGAGGCGTATCTGGCTACTCCTTTCATCCGCAGCCTGCCCGCTGCGTTGCGTGCCGCCATCGCGACCCACGGCATCCGTAACAGCCATCTGCTCGCCATTGCGCCGACCGGCACTATCAGCCTGCTGGCCAACAATGTATCAAGCGGCATCGAACCCTTGCCGGCAGCGGGCTATGAGCGCCGCATACGCGGCCTCGATGGAAGGCTGTCCAGCCATACCTTGGAGGCCATGTCGGTGAGGCTGTGGCGCGCCAATCAGGCCGGCTTGCCGACCGCGCTGGTGACGGTGGACGAATTGAAACCACAGGACCATCTTGCCATGCAGGCGGCCATCCAGCCCTTCGTGGACAATGCCATTTCCAAGACCATCAACGGCCCCGCGGCGATGAGCTTCGCGGAGTTTCAGGATGTGTATGCCCAAGCTTGGCGCTTGGGCCTCAAGGGCGTGACCGTGTTCCGCCCCAACCCGGTGACCGGGGCGATCATAAGTGGCACGTCTGAGCCGGGCGCCCCGTGCTGTGAAGTGGGCCGCGAGCCGGAATAGAATCCCGCTTTGAATCCAAGCGGGAGAAACATTGATGATCCGGTCATGGCCCAGTAAGCCCCAGAACCGGCACCTACTCGTAGTGCGCCTGCGGCTGGTCCAGGACCAGCCCATTTTTGCGATGGCTCACGGGAAGGCATTGAAGTTCCAGCCGCTGGAGTTTTCCCTTCAGGAGAAGAAAACTGTCTCGCTGTGTGGCTGCACAGTGACCTGCCGATACGCCGTTTTGCTGTGGGGCGCATGACAGCTTCCCATTCGGCGGCTTGCACCCCCGCGCACCGGGCAGCGAGGCAGGCTCAAAGCTTGCTGGACGCGGGATGCTCTGATAATATTTTCATATGAACAGGACTTGCGCTTATTTCTTTTTTTTCTTTCCCACGCCAGTGGCGGTCGGAAGGATTTAGCGCAAGCAGCATGACTCCCGAAAAGACCGCCAGCCCCCTGGCGGTTTTTTATTTGGGGGCAGAAAGCGAAGCGAGATGACCCATTACCGAACCGACGACACGCGCATAGAACAGGGCGATGAGCTGGTGCCGCCCATGCAGCTGATGCAGGAGCTGCCGGCCACCGAAGCGGTGACAGAGACCGTGTATCGGGCGCGCAACCAGGTGCACGACGTCCTGCGCGGTGCAGACGATCGTCTGGTGATGGTTGTCGGACCCTGCTCCATACACGATCCGAAGGCCGCCCTCGACTATGCGGCGCGGCTGAAGAAGCTGGCGCATGAACTGCAACACGACCTGGTCATACTCATGCGGGTATATTTCGAGAAACCCCGCACCACGGTTGGCTGGAAAGGCCTGATCAACGACCCGCACCTGGACGAGAGTTTCGACATCCAGGAGGGCCTGCATCAGGCGCGTCGCCTGTTGCTGCAAATAAACGAGTTGGGCCTGCCTGCCGCCACCGAGTTTCTCGACCTGGTGTCCCCTCAGTACATCGCCGACCTGGTCGCGTGGGGCGCGATTGGCGCCCGCACCACCGAATCACAGTCACATCGTCAGCTGGCGTCGGGGTCATCGTGTCCGATCGGGTTCAAAAACGGCACCGACGGCAATATCAGGATTGCCGTGGATGCGATCAAGGCCGCCGCGGCGCGCCACCATTTCATTTCGGTGACCAAGGCCGGTTACGTCGCGGTGTTCAAGACCGCGGGCAACGAGGACTGCCACGTGATCCTGCGCGGCGGCAGGAAGCCCAACTTCGACGCAGATAGCGTCAACGCCGCCTGCCAGGATCTGGCCGCGGCGGGCCTGCGCCAGCAGCTGATGATCGATCTTTCCCACGCCAATTCCAGCAAGCAGTACGAAAAGCAGATCGAAGTGGGGCATGACGTGGCGCGCCAGATTGCCGGCGGCGACCATCGCATCATCGGCCTGATGATCGAAAGCCACCTCAAGCCAGGGCGCCAGGATCTATGTCCCGGCAAACCGCTGGAATATGGGCTGTCGATCACGGATGCCTGCATAAGCTGGGACGAGACCGAGCCTCTGCTCCGCGACCTGGCCGCTGCGGTGCGGACGCGCCGCGTCAAGGCACCGCTCGACGAACAGTAGGCTGGACAAGCAATGGGGTAGAATTGCGGCGGCGGGCCTCCCCGCATGGCAGCCCCGTGAACCTGGTCAGGTCCGGAAGGAAGCAGCCACAGCGGATCGCTACCAGTGCCGGGGTCAAGGCTCGCCACCCTGCGGAATTCTTTGGCATGCGCTCAAAATGAAGAAGAAACTATTGCTGCCCTTGCTCCTTGCCGGCTCAGGCCTTGGATCCGGCGCCCAAGCCGCCAGTGGAATGGCTATCGAAGCAGGTAATGGCGATTCCACAAATATGGCGCAGCTCAGTCTGGTCCGCCAGTGGGACAAGAGCTGGTTTGCCGAAGGCAGCTGGTATCTGACCGGCTATTGGGAAGCGTCGGTGGGCCACTGGCACAATTCGGACGCCGGCGCCAAGGACATCTGGGATGTCGGCCTTACCCCGGTATTTCGCCTGTACAGCAAGGGAGGCAATGGCCTTCAGCCCTATCTGGAGGGCGCCATCGGCGCTCACCTCATCGACCATACCCATGTGAACAGCAGGCGCGATCTGGGCAGCGCGTTTCAGTTTGGCGACCACTTGGGTGCAGGCATAAGGTTTGGTGACCATCGCCGGTTTGATCTGGGTTACCGGTTTCAGCGTCTGTCCAACGCCGATCTAAAGCGGCCTAATGACGGTATCAACTTCCAGCAGATTCGGTTCGCCTATTTGTTCTAGCGTCTGGTTGTCTGTTTGCATCTGGACCAGCATCCCGCTCTGCTAAAATCCCACCCATGAGTGATCTGTTCGGCGAAACTTCCCAGGCGACCCTGGCCCTCGCGCGCAAATGGCGGCCGCGCGGTTTTGCCGATCTGAAGGGCCAGGAGCATGTGGTCCGGGCGCTGTCCAACGCGCTAACTCAAGGGCGTTTGCATCACGCCTACTTGTTTACCGGCACCCGCGGCGTGGGTAAGACTACCCTGGCGCGCATTATCGCCAAGTGTCTCAACTGCGAAGCCGGCGTCACGGCCACGCCGTGTGGGATCTGCTCGGCCTGCACGCAGATTGATTCGGGCCGCTTTGTCGACCTGCTGGAACTCGACGCCGCTTCAAACACCGGCGTGGACAACATGCGCGAAGTTCTGGACAGCGCGCAATACGCCCCCACGGTTGGGCGCTACAAGGTGTATATCATCGACGAAGTGCACATGCTGTCCAAGCCGGCCTTCAACTCCATGTTGAAGACTCTGGAAGAGCCGCCGGCCCACATCAAGTTCATCCTCGCCACCACTGACCCGCAGAAGATTCCGGTCACAGTACTTTCACGCTGCCTGCAGTTCAATCTCAAGCCGATGCCGGTGCAATTGGTGGCATCTCATCTCGGCGAGGTCCTGGAGAAGGAGAATGTGCCAGCTGAAAAGCCGGCTCTCATGCAGTTGGCGCGCGCCGCCAATGGCTCGATGCGCGATGCCCTGTCGCTTGCC
>DASQBT010000167.1:0-6396 GCA_035635075.1 Thiobacillaceae bacterium
GGAACGTGGTGCAGGGTCATCGAAGTGTAGATCAGGTCGAAGCGTTCCGCGGGCAGGGCGCCTGCGCTCAGATTGGCCAGGCGCACCCTCATGTTGGATACACCCTGTGCGAGGATTTTCTCGTTCAGGACTTCCAGCATCCCGGCCGAATGGTCAATCAGCATGATGTGCCCCAGCTCATCCTTGAGGGCGAAGCTCTGCAGCCCGGTACCGCAGCCATAGTCCAGCGCACGCATGTTGCGGCTCAAGGGCACAGCGCGGCGGATGGCGTCGGCGATGCGCCTGGCGCGCTCGATGAAAACAGGGTCGCTGTCCCACTCGCGCGCCTTGCTGTCGAAATGGCTCGCCCCCAAGACCACCTTGTTCATCGCTTGCCGCCGAATATCGAGCCCAGCACTCCCCGAATGATCTGCCGCCCCACCTGACTGCCGATCGCGCGGGCCGCCGACTTGGCCATGGCTTCCGCGGCGCCCTCGCGCCTGCCACCCCCGCCCAATATCGTGCCGAGGACACCGCCCGAACCGAACAGGCCGCCGCCGGCTTGCGTTTGTTCACCTTGCGCAGTGGGCGCGGCCTGAGCCGGTGCCTGCTCGGCCCGGGCCTTGAGCTTTTCATACGCGGACTCACGGTCCACGATCTCTTCATATACCCCGGCCACCAGGGATGACTGGATCACTTGCCTGCGCTGATCCGCCGTGATCGGGCCGATCTGACCCTGCGGGGGAAGGATGAAGGCGCGTTCCACGACGCTGGGCCGGCCCTTCTCGTCGAGGAAGGAGACCAGGGCCTCGCCCACCGCCAGTTCGGTGATCGTGGCCTGCTCGTCGAGAGCGGGGTTGTCGCGCATGGTGTCGGCCGCGGCTTTCACCGCCTTCTGGTCACGCGGGCTGAATGCGCGCAAGGCATGCTGAACCCGGTTGCCGAGCTGCGACAACACCTTATCGGGCACGTCAGCCGGGTTCTGGGTGACGAAATACACCCCCACGCCTTTGGAGCGGATGAGCCGCACCACCTGTTCGATTTTTTCCACCAGCGCATCGGGCGCATCGGTGAATAGAAGATGGGCCTCGTCGAAGAAGAACACCAGCTTGGGTTTGTCCACGTCGCCCACTTCGGGCAGGCGCTCGTACAGTTCGGACAGCAGCCACAAGAGCAGGGTGGCGTACATTTTCGGAGACTGCATCAGCTTGTCGGCCGACAGCACATTCACGATGCCGCGGCCACGGTCAGTCTGCAACAGGTCGGCGATGTCGAGCATGGGCTCGCCGAAAATCTTCTCGCCGCCCTGGCTGTCCAGAGTCAAAAGGCCGCGCTGGATGGCGCCGATGGAGGCGGCGGAGATGTTGCCGTATTCCGTCGTAAAGTCCTTGCTGTTGTCGCCGACAAATTGCAGCATGGCGCGCAGGTCTTTCAGGTCCAGCAACAGCAGCCCGTTGTCGTCCGCCACCTTGAACACCAGGTTCAGCACCCCGGCCTGGGTTTCATTCAGGTCCAGCATGCGCGATAGCAGCAAGGGGCCCATGTCTGAAACCGTTCCCCGCACCGGGTGGCCCAGCTCGCCGAACGGATCCCAGAACGTGACGGGAAAACCCTGGTACTGGAAGCCTTCCAGCTTGAGCATTTTCACGCGCTCTGCAACTTTGGCGTTGGCACCGCCAGGCTGGGATATGCCGGACAAATCGCCCTTTACGTCCGACATGAAGCAGGGCACGCCGATGGCCGAGAACCGCTCCGCCATGGTTTGCAGGGTAACAGTCTTGCCGGTGCCCGTGGCGCCGGTAATGAGCCCATGGCGGTTGGCCATCTGCGGCAGGATGAACAGCTCGGTCCGGTCATTTTTTGCGATCAGCAGGGGATCGGCCATTGGGGTCTCCTTGGGAAAGCGTGGGATAAGCGAGGGAAAGCGGGGCCAGAGCGGCACAAGCAAATAATTAACACAGAGAACTCAGAGGACCCAGAGGTCTCCGTCGATAGTTTGATTGACGCCATTTCTGCGCTTATCTCTGCGTTCTCATGCGAGTGCCATTGGGCGTCGCGTGACGTCGGCTAGCCATTCCACAGCCATGCCGCGCCGCGCACCCCGCTCGAGTCGCCATGTTTGGGCGGCACGAGCCGGGTGTCCACCCGATCGGAAAACACATAGCGCGGCAGCAGCCTGGGCACGTTGTCGTACAGGCGTTCGATGTTGGACACCCCGCCACCCAGCACGATGACCTCCGGGTCGAGGATGTTGATGACGCCTGCCAGCGCGCGCGCCAGCCGCTCCTCATAACGGGCCAGGGTCTTGCTGCACGGGCCGTATCCTGCGGCGGCCAGCTGAGCGATCTCGTGTGCGGGGAGGTCCTCCCCGCCATAGCGTACATGGTCTGCGGCCAGCGCCGGGCCGGACAGATAAGCCTCGACGCAGCCTTTCTTGCCGCAGTAGCACGCGGGCCCGCTGCATTCGCGCTCGCTTGGCCAAGGGTGGACGATCGGCTCGCCGGTGGCGGGATGGCGGCCGGTTTCATCGCGGTCCATTCGTGCGTGGTGAAACTGGAAATAGGGCAGGGGGTTGTGACCCCATTCACCGCTGATGGAATTAACCCCATCCAACACCCGGCCATTCACCACCACGCCGCCGCCCACGCCGGTGCCCAGGATGACGCCGAATACGACACTGGCTCCGGCGCATGAGCCATCGGTGGCTTCCGACAAGGCAAAGCAGTTGGCGTCATTGCTCATGCGGACTTCGCGTCCGAGGGCGGCTTCCACGTCCTGCTTGAAGGGTTTCCCGATCAGGCAGGTGGAATTGCAATTCTTCATCAAGCCGTTGGCTCTGGACAGCGCGCCCGGCGTGCCAATGCCAACGGTTCCACGGTGCGCGAGTTCAGTCTCGGCCTGTTTGACCAGGTTGACGATGGCGGCCACGGTGGCGGGGTAATCTGCCTGCGGGGTGGGGCTGCGGCGACGCAGGAGTTCGCGCCCGCCTGTGTCCAGCGCGGTGATCTCAATCTTGGTGCCGCCCAAATCGATCCCGAGGCGCAAGGGCGAAGTGCTAGAATTTTGCATCTGATTCAGAAGGTACAGGCAATATGGCGGGTCATTCCAAATGGGCCAATATCCAGCATCGCAAAGGCCGGCAGGACGCCAAGCGGGGCAAGATTTTCACCAAGCTTATCAAGGAAATCACGGTTGCGGCCAAAATGGGCGGCGGCGACCCGGCCATGAACCCTCGGCTGCGGCTGGCAGTGGAAAAGGCCAAAGCCGAATCCATGCCCAAGGACAACATCGAAAACGCCATCAAGCGCGGCACTGGCCAACTGGATGGCGTGAGCTACGAGGAGATCCGTTACGAAGGCTACGGCATAGGCGGCGTGGCGGTGATGGTCGATTGCCTGACCGACAACAAGACCCGCACGGTGGCGGATGTGCGCCATGCGTTTGCCAAACATGGCGGCAACATGGGCACCGACGGCTGCGTGCTCTTTCAATTCAAACACTGCGGCCAGATCATCCTGGAACCCGGCGCGAACGAAGACGCCGTCATGGAGGCCGCACTGGAAGCCGGTGCGGAGGATGTGATCAGCAACGAAGACGGCTCAATCGAGGTTCTCACCGCGCCCGATGCGAGGGACTTTTCTGCGGTCAAAGAAGCACTGGAAAAGGCGGGCTTCAAGCCTGCACTGGCCGAAATCACCATGAAGCCCGAAAGCGAAACCGAGCTGACCGGCGAGGATGCGGTGAAGATGCAGAAGATCCTCGATGCGCTTGAATCTTTGGATGACGTGCAGGAGGTCTACACCAATGCAGTCTTGCCGGAGTAGGAAGAAGTGAGGGATGAGGAGTGAGGCGTAAACACCTTGACCTAATTGTCCGTGCGCGGGCGATGGTGTTGGTCAAAAGGGCAGAGGCGTTGACGGCAAATGTTTCGCTTGAAAGGGATTACGGACTCGCTTCGCAGATCCGGCGGGCGGCGGTCTCGATTCCGACCGTTATTGCCCAGGGCACTGGATGAACCGCTCCTCATCCCTCGCGCCTCACTCCTCACGCATTCTCGGCATCGATCCCGGCCTGCGAGTCACGGGGTTCGGCGTGCTGGAAAGAGCCGGCAATCAGCTGCGCTACCTGAGCAGCGGGGCGATCAAGACACCTGACGGGGGCGAACTGGCAGAACGCCTGAAGGTCATCTTTGATTCGCTGCGCGAGCTTATCCATGAACACCAGCCCCAGGAAGTGGCAGTGGAGAAAGTCTTTGTCAATGTGAATCCCCAGTCCACCCTGCTCCTGGGACAGGCCCGGGGAGCGGCCATCTGTGCGGCGGTGGCGGCGAATCTACCAGTGGCGGAATACACTGCGCTGCAAATCAAGCAGGCGGTGGTGGGTCACGGCAAAGCTGCGAAGGAACAGGTGCAGGAAATGGTCAGACGCCTGCTTGCCCTGCCTGCCACGCCACGGGCGGATGCGGCCGATGCGCTGGCCTGTGCCATCTGCCATGCTCACGGAGCGACCCTGGGTGCTCTGTCAACCGCGGGTTTTCGGGTGCGCGGAGGGCGCTTGGTATGAATGCTCAATGCGCCCTGCCACTTGAGTTTAGCCCGGAACGAATGTTGTGATTGGGCGAATAACCGGCACCCTCATTGAAAAACACCCGCCCAAGATCGTGGTCGATGTGGGGGGCGTGGGCTATGAGCTCGACGTTTCCATGACCACCTTCTTCAACCTGCCCGCCCTCGGCGAAAAGGTCTCCCTGCATACCCAACTGGTGATCCGGGAGGACGCGCACCTGCTGTTCGGCTTTGGCGCGGAGGCCGAAAGGCGTTCATTTCGCGAGCTGGTAAAGGTGTCCGGCATCGGCGCCAAGACCGCGCTGTCCGTCCTCTCGGGACTGTCGGTGGACGACCTGGCGGCCGCCGTCGCGGCGCAGGAGGTGGGCAGGCTGGTCAGGGTGCCGGGGATCGGCAAGAAGACCGCGGAACGCCTGCTGCTGGAACTCAAGGGCAAACTGGATTTTGCCGTCGTCGCCCTGCCCGGTGCGCCGGTGCGGACCTCGGACGACGTGCGCCAGGCGCTGCTGGCTCTGGGCTACAACGACAAGGAAGCGGATCTGGCGCTCAAGCAGCTGCCGGCGGGCTTGTCGGTGTCTGAGGCGATACGCCAGGCGCTTAAGCTATTGTCCAAGGCTTGATAAGCTAGAGCCCATGATCGAAACTGACCGCCTGATTGCCCCCGCCCCTGAGAGTCCGCAGGAAGAGCAGTTCGAACGGGCTTTGCGGCCGCGTCAGCTGGCCGAGTATATCGGCCAGGAAAAGGCGCGCGGCCAGTTGGCCATCTTCATCGAGGCGGCGCGAAAACGTGCTGAGGCACTCGACCATGTGCTGCTGTTCGGTCCACCGGGCTTGGGCAAAACGACCCTTGCGCACATCATCGCCCGTGAAATGGGGGTCAACCTGCGTCAGACCTCCGGCCCGGTGTTGGAGCGCGCGGGCGATCTGGCCGCGCTGCTGACCAACCTCGAACCTCACGACGTAATGTTCATCGACGAAATCCATCGCCTGAGCCCAGTGGTGGAAGAAGTCCTCTATCCCGCGCTGGAGGATTTCCAGATCGACATCATGATCGGAGAAGGGCCGGCCGCGCGCTCGGTGAAGCTGGATCTGCCGCCCTTCACCCTGGTGGGAGCGACCACCCGCGCGGGCATGCTGACCAACCCCCTGCGCGACCGCTTCGGCATCGTCGCCCGGCTGGAGTTCTACACCCCGCAGGAACTGGTGCACATCGTCTCTCGGTCTGCAGGCTTGCTTAACGTGCGGCTGGATGAGCACGGCGCGCTGGAGATTGCCAAGCGTTCGCGCGGCACGCCGCGCATCGCCAACCGGCTGTTGCGCCGGGTGCGGGATTTTGCCGAGGTGCGTGCGGACGGAATCGCCACCCGCGAGGTGGCGGATGCCGCGCTCACCATGCTGGATGTCGATCATGCGGGCTTCGACATGATGGACAGAAAGCTGTTGCTGGCGGTGATCGAGAAATTTTCCGGCGGTCCGGTGGGGCTGGACAATCTGGCCGCCGCGATTGGCGAGGAGCGCGACACCATTGAGGACGTGCTCGAGCCCTACCTGATCCAGCAGGGCTTCCTGCAACGCACCCCACGCGGCCGCATGGCTACGCCGCATGCTTACCGCCATCTGGGCTTTGCATCGGCAAATGCTGCACCGGATCTGTTTGACAAAGTTTGATGACTATCCAGGAAAGCCGCGCGATATTCAGTTGGCCGGTCCGCGTCTACTGGGAGGACACCGACGCCGGAGGCGTGGTGTATTACGCCAATTACCTCAAATTCATGGAACGGGCCCGAACTGAATGGCTACGCGCCCTGGGATTTGACCAGAGCCGGCTGCGCGATGAGCTGAGCCTGGTTTT
>DASQBT010000168.1:0-15434 GCA_035635075.1 Thiobacillaceae bacterium
CCACTGCACCATGACGGTGGTGCGCACGCACACTCGACAGCGACGTGAACAGGATGGATGCCAATGAGGTGCCAAGCGCAAGATGGGGCTGGATAGCCGGGGGGACGCCCTGTACATCGAACAGCCAGATCAATGCCGGCACGATGATCAGCCCGCCTCCGACGCCCAGAAGACCCGCCACAAATCCGGCCACGAGACCCAGGCCGAGATAGGCCCCGAGAAATTCTGGGGTCATGGGGGCGTATTTTCTCCTCCCTGAGGAACCGGAGTTAGCGCTGACGGAGAAGGGTAAGGATTCATGGAATAGCCTTGGAACGCTGGACCATTTCTCATCCGGCGACCCCTTTGGGCGATGGTTACAGCAGTCCGAGAATAAACTCGTATTCCTTCGGGTCCACCGGCGTAATGGACAAGCGGTTACCTTTTTGCAGAATACGCATGTTGGCAAGTTGCGGATGATCGCGCAGCTCCTTGATCGAAATCAGCCGCGTTTTCTTGACGAATTTCACGTCCACGTTCACCCAGCGCGGATTGTCGCGGCTGGCTTTAGGGTCGAAGTATTTTCCGTTGACGTCGAACTGGCTTTCGTCTGAATAAGCCCGCTTGCAGACCACGGCTAGTCCGGCAATGCCGGGTTCCTCGCAACTGGAGTGATAGAACAGCACCTTGTCCCCGACACTCATCTGATCGCGCATGAAATTGCGCGCCTGGTAATTGCGCACGCCATACCATGCGACCGTCTTGTTGGGCATCTTCGCTAGATCGTCGATGCTGACGTCGGAGGGTTCGGATTTCATCAGCCAGTAGCGCATCGATCCACAGCTCATAATTCATTGTTCGTTCCATATTAACCGACAATCAATCGACTTTGATAACGGCGCGGCAGCAGTGCAGAATCCAAACAAGCGGGACCTTTCCCATCCATATCGGATTCAGACCAAGCCAAGCCTATAGGCTTGTTGTCACCGACAATGACGCGCCGCGCGGACGCCGGCGAATTATCTGATGCAGAACGAGCCCTGAGCTGTCATAAGGCCACAGCTTTCGTAACCTACCCGATCAAATAATAGCTACTCGCCCTTTTTCTCCCTGGCGAGTATCGACGCATCGCGCCCCACCGGATCGTGGCCGCAGTCCATTGTTGCGTCTGCATCAAGCGGCGTGCAACGCAAAGTGGGCACTGTCCTACAGACGCATGCCGCCTGGTGCGTATATTGGTAACTGTCTGTGCTAGGCGATCCATCGCCTCGATGGTGTGGCCGGCAACCCGGATCGAAGCGGGCGCCGGCGCGCTGGCAATGGCGGCAGCGACGCGTGGAATACGCGTCATTGGATGTTTCGCGTGCGGTGAACCATTAGGAGACATGAAATGACATTAGGAACAATCCTGCTCATTGTTGTGGTGCTGATGCTCATCGGTGCGATTCCAACCTGGCCCTACAGCCGGACATGGGGTTACGGTCCCAGCGGCGGTCTGGGACTGGTGCTGGTGATCCTCCTCATTCTGCTGGTGCTGGGTGTGATATAGCGCGTCCTGTCGTCTTGTTCGTTTTGTATCGGTACGCAGGCTTTTCGCCATAGGCTGGATGGCGAGCCCAGGCGACTCGGCGCTGACTCGCTATCTGCTGTCGCCTGGCCAATTCCAGGCTGGCAGATGCGGACATATCACGTGTTGATCGGTGATCCCCCGCCTGTCCTGGCGATCATCGCAAGAAATTCGCGCCTGGTCGTGCTATCGGAGCGGAAAGCGCCCAGCATCCGACTGGTCACCAGGTTGGCGCCCGGCTTGTGCACGCCGCGCGTGGTCATGCATTGGTGCGCTGCCTCGATGACCACGGCGACGCCCTTGGGCTGTAACACGTCGTTCAGGGTGTCGGCGATCTGCACGGTCATTTTTTCCTGAATCTGCAGGCGCCTGGCGTAGATATCGACCAGGCGCGCGAGTTTCGAGATGCCCACTACCCGCCGGTCGGGAAGATAGGCGACATGCGCCTTGCCGATGATGGGCACCATGTGGTGCTCGCAATGACTTTCGAAACGAATGTCGTTCATGACGATCATCTCGTCGTAACCATCCACTTCGGCAAAGGTACGAGACAGGATCTGCACCGGGTCTTCAAGGTAGCCAGCGAAGAATTCCTCGTAAGACCGCACGACGCGGGCTGGGGTGTCCAGCAGACCTTCGCGGCTCGGATCGTCGCCCGCCCAGCGGATCAGGATTCGCACCGCGTCTTCAGCGGTTTCGCGGTCCGGGCGGCCGGGCGAATTGACTGCCCTGGAGGACAAGTCGCGGGATCGGGAAGGCATACGACGCTCCTTTCATATTCAAATGGACTTAAGGCCAAGGCGCGCTCTTATCCTCTATCGTCAGCGCCACACCGAATTCTTCCTCAAATCATTCAAGCTCGCGCGGCTATTTTCAGTCATTGCCACTCTGCTGCAAATCCGGCTGGGCGACGGCAGTGGGCGCGCCCTGTTCGTCAGCCAAGCTGCCAAGGCCGCCGCCGCCATCGACGCCCACTGGAAGACCAAATCGGCAATGGCAGCAGAACGGTTGGGCAATCGAGGTCGCCAACGGACCGTCTTTGCTTGCAACCGACACTCTGGACGGCCACGTCGGAGGACTGACCGCTATCACTTACGTTGGTGGAAGGCGACATCATGCGGCGATACGCTAATCTTCATGTGGATCGGCATCGGAACTTTGCTGCCGGTAATCTGGGTTTACAACGCAATCAATATGCCGTCTTCGGCGGCAAGGTGAAAGCCCAGCATAATAGTGATTCCACGTGAACTACCCACGGCATTGCCAAAGATGACGCGGAAAAAGCAGGTCGACGACTGGTTGGCAACTGTCGATGCGGATGAACTGGCGCGATCAGAACGCTGCGTGACTATCGAATTACGTACTCAAGGAATTAGGCGTTCAGGCGGCGTACCGGACTAAACTACCCATTGGGGGTTCTGGAGTAAAGTCCTCCCGTCCCTGCGTCGCCTGACCTTATGTTCATCGCGCCGCGGTGGCGCGAGCAGTCAGAAGTCGCGTTGCCAGTCGTTGAACCACGGCGGCATGAAGAAGCCCGGAGCAACCCAGCCGAAGGCTGGTAGCGGGAAGAATTCGTCCCGTGCACTGAGGGCTTCCAGGAGTTGGTTGCGCTCGGCAGACGGAAGGTCCGGTTGTTCCACAATCTGTTCCCGAATTGTGTCACGAGTGCCAGTGAACTCCTGTTTTACAAGTTTTCCGTCCTTGCCAAAATATTGGATCTCGGCCTTGAACTTGCCGTCCTCCAGCTTCTTCAAAGAAATCGAGTCGAAGCTTTCCCAGTTATCCTTGGCACCGCCAGCGAGCGGCGCGTAAGGACGGAGCAAATGACTGTCCATCGGGCTCCTCAAAGCGGATTCTGCCGCCACGTCGACCTTGCCCAGGGTGACCGGGATGTCCTGCGCGGTCCCATCGCGTATGACCCGAAGCGTGACTGTCTTGTTGGGGCTATCCGCTCGCACCAGGTGAGTCAGCTGATGTGCGGAAAAGATATTCTGATCGTTGTATCTTATCGGGATGTCGTAGACCTTCAGCCCCGCTTTGGCGGCAGGGGAATCGCCTGCGACGTCGCGGATCATGACACCCTGGCCCGATGGCAGGACACTTCCCAGTTGCGCACGCAGCGCGTCGGGAACCGGCCCCAGGAACACGCCGAGGTAGCCGCCGGTGGTTTGCCCTTGCACATGCGCAAGTGCTGCCGACGTCGACAGGTCAGCCGCAACAACCGGGACGGCAATCGGCGCGGCCAGCGTCATGGCAAGGGATAAAGCAAGTGTGCGAGATTTCATTTGTCACCTCCTTCGCTTTGCACTTTACGAAAAATCAGACCATCGAGTTATGGACTGGTTCCTTGAAGTTTGAGCCGACCCTGTCGTGCGAATTGCATCGCCACCCTGGCTGGAGGACTGGCCCCCTGTCTATTGAATTTGCGCTTAAGACACTTGGCCTTTTGTGCTCGGCTGATTGTGGGCAGTTTGAGATTCAACATGTCGTCTTGTGTGAGCCGGTCGAGTGGTGTCTGTTAAGGCACATGACCACAACTGGTCGTGTTCGGCAATTCAACTTTATCGGACGGTGGTTGATCTCATTGGTGTCTCAATGCTTTGGTCGCTGGCAGCTAACGGCCCGGAACCCGTAAGACTTTGCTCCATCTTCGATCCGCGTCAGGCTGCTCAAGATTGGCCCCACAGTCGTGGGCAATGCCAACGAGTGCGGCCCCGACACGCTTATCAGCTTCGGAATAGAGGGCGGTCCGCCTTCATCCAGCCAGATTGCTCAACCCTGGGCAGCCAGGCATCTCACCCAGCCCTTTCCCTCCAACATACCCATCCAGCGCCAGCAAGGTGATTGATGAAATTTCCGGGCTAGAAACACCATGGCCGGCTCGAAGGATCAAGCCTCACCGACCTTATAATCCCGCCATGATTCTGGCCCGTTGCCTTTTCCTGCTCGCGCTCTTGCCCATATTGGCGAGGGCTGAACCGAACACCGTGTTGCCGCACTCGGTCGTTGCCGCCCTCAAGAGCGCAGGTATACCTCAAGCGCATGTCGGGGTAGTGGTGTGGGAGGCCGGGCAGCCCGAGCCCATGCTGTCACACAAAGCCCAGTCCAGCTTCAACCCGGCTTCGGTGATGAAGCTGTTGACCACTTATGCAGGTCTGGACCTGCTGGGTCCGGCCTATACGTGGAAGACCGACATCTTTGCCGAGGGCCCTGTTGACGAGGGCGTGCTCAAGGGCAACCTTTATTTCAAGGGCTATGGCGACCCTTCGCTGACCCTGGAGCGTTTCTGGCTGCTGCTTCGCGAGCTGAAGCTGCGCGGCATACGCGAGATTCGCGGCGACGTGATTCTGGATGCGAGCTTCTTTCCTGCGGATCTGCCCGACCCGGGGCGCTTTGACGGCGATCCGCGGCGCGCCTATAACGCGCCTCCATCGGCCCTGCTGGTCAATTTCAATGCGGCAAGTCTGCGTCTGACCGCGGAAGGAGACAGGCTGATTGTAAGTCTTGACCCCCTCCCCGTGCCCTTGCT
The DNA here is from genome assembly GCA_035635075.1 of Thiobacillaceae bacterium. GTDB lineage: Bacteria > Pseudomonadota > Gammaproteobacteria > Burkholderiales > Thiobacillaceae > DASQBT01. The sequence continues at coordinate 5,076 of DASQBT010000168.1, forward strand.
GCTGGACAATCAGATCAAGTCAGACGCCGGCCGCTGCAATGACTGGCGTGATCACCTCAGTGTGGACTACCAAGCCGGCAACGGCCCGCTGCGCCTCGTCCTGGCTGGCAGTTATGCCCTGGCCTGCGGCGAAAAATCAGCGGCGATCAATCTGGGCGATCCCCTGGATACGACTGCCGGCCTGTTTCGTGCGCTGTGGGGTGAGCAGGGCGGAAAGTTGGCCGGCACAGTTCGCCCTGGCGTAGTCCCCGGGGATGCAAGTTTGGTCATGCGGTTTGAATCGCCGCCGCTGGCGGATGTGCTGCGCAGCATCAACAAATGGAGCAACAACGTTATGGCCCGCCAGCTCTTTCTGACCTTGGGCGCGGAAAGGAGTGGAGCGCCGGCCAGATTGGAGAAAAGCGTGGTGGTCGTGCGCGATTGGCTGAAGTCAAAAGGAATAGACGCATCGGGAATTGTCCTGGAAAACGGCGCTGGCTTGTCGCGCATCGAACGCATCCAGCCGATCAATCTGGCCACGCTGATGCAGGCCGCCTGGCGCAGTCCGGTTTTCGCGGAACTGGAGTCTTCCCTACCCATCGTGGCGGTGGATGGCACCATGGAAACCCGCTTGCGCGATGGCGAGGTAGCCGGCCATGCCCATATCAAGACCGGCACGCTTGCCAATGCCAAGAATTTGGCAGGCTATCTGTTCGACCGGCACGGAAGGCGCTGGATTGTGGTTTTCTTCATCAACGATTTGAAGGCAGAGGGGGGCACGGCGGCACAGGATGCGTTGCTGGAGTGGGTGTATCAGGGAGCAGGGAGCAAGGCGGTCGGCCAGCAGCTCTTGAATAATTGAGCGGGCTAAAACCCGAGCTGGCTGAATAGCGCATCCACCCGCGCTTTCACATCGCTGTCCATGCTGATGGGCGTGCCCCATTCGCGCTGGGTTTCGCCGGGCCACTTGTTGGTGGCATCAATGCCCATCTTGCTGCCCAAGCCGGAAACCGGGCTGGCAAAGTCCAGATAATCGATTGGCGTGTTCTCCACCAAAAGCGTGTCGCGCGCCGGGTCGACCCGGGTGGTCAGCGCCCAGATCACCTCCTTCCAGTCGCGCACGTTCACATCTTCGTCGGTGACCAAAATGAATTTCGTGTACATGAACTGGCGCAGAAAGCTCCATACCCCGAACATCACGCGCTTGGCGTGGCCGGGGTAACTCTTCTTCATGCTGACGACGGCCATGCGGTAGCTGCAGCCTTCGGGCGGCAGGTAGAAATCGGTGATCTCAGGGAACTGCTTTTGCAACAGCGGCACAAACACTTCATTCAGGGCCACCCCAAGGACCGCCGGCTCATCCGGCGGTTTGCCGGTGTAGGTGGAGTGGTAGATGGCGTTTCTGCGCAGCGTGATGCGGTCGATGGTGAATACCGGAAATTCCTCCACCTCGTTGTAATAGCCTGTGTGGTCGCCGAACGGCCCTTCGGCGGCCATGTCATCGGGATCGATGTGGCCCTCGAGCACGATTTCCGCGCTCGCCGGCACCTGTAGGTCGCTGCCCAGACATCTCACCACTTCCGTTTTCGCGCCGCGCAGCAGGCCGGCAAACTGGTATTCGGACAAGGAATCCGGCACCGGTGTGACCGCTCCCAATATGGTGGCGGGGTCGGCACCCAGTGCCACCGCCAGCGGAAAGGGCTTGCCCGGGCTGGCCTGCTGGAAGTCGCGAAAATCCAAGGCTCCGCCGCGATGCGCGAGCCAGCGCATGATGACCCGGTTGGGGCCGATCACCTGCTGGCGGTAGATGCCCAGATTCTGCCGCGCCTTTTGTGGACCTTTGGTGACCACCAGTCCCCAGGTGATGAGCGGTGCTGCATCGCCCGGCCAGCAGGTCTGGATGGGCAGGCGCGACAGATCGACGTCAGTTCCTTCCCACACGAGCTCCTGGCATGGCGCCGAACGGACTTCCTTGGGCGCCATGTTGAGTACCTGCTTGAGGATGGGAAGTTTTTCCCACGCATCCTTGAGTCCTCTGGGCGGCTCCGGTTCTTTGAGATAGGCCAGCAGTCGACCAATTTCCCTTAGCTTGCCGGGATCTTCCTCACCCATGCCCAAGGCGACACGGCGCACCGCGCCGAACAGATTTCCCAGCACCGGCATGCTGTGGCCCTTAGGATTCTCAAACAGAATGGCCGGGCCATCCTGCTTAAGCATGCGGCGACAAAACTCGGTCATTTCCAGTTTGGGATCGACTTCCAGGGAGATCCGTTTCAATTCCCCGCGCTGTTCCAGTTGGGCGAGAAAATCTCGCAAGTCGCGGTAGTTCATGCGCGGATCTTGTTCAGCAGAGCAGTGGTGGAGCGCTCGTGCAGAAACGGAATGGAATGGACCTGACCCCCCCAGCCCAGCACTTCGCGGCTACCGACTATGTTCTCGACTGGCCAGTCGCCGCCCTTCGCAAGCACGTCCGGATGGATGGCCAGAATCAGCCTTAGCGGCGTGTCATCATCAAATGGGACCACCAGAGAAACGGATTCCAGCGCCGCCAGCACCGCCATGCGGTCCGCCAGCGAGTTGATTGGCCGGTCAGCGCCTTTGTTCTGGCGCCGCACTGATGTATCCGAATTGACGCCCACGACAAGACCGGCTCCCAAGGCTCGGGCCTGGGCGAGGTAGGTGACATGGCCACGGTGCAGAATATCGAAACAGCCGTTGGTAAAGACCAGAGGACGGGGCAGGGTGCCAAGCCGCCCGGTGAGTTCGGCTGGGCCGGCGATCTTGGCTTCGAAGTCCGGTGTCGTCTCATGTGTCACGCCCGCACCTTTCTCAGTCGATGTATTCGACCACCTTGACCACCCGCACGACGCCGCCCGTCTTAGCGGCAACCTGGGCGGCTTCTTCCGCTTCGGCATGGGTTAGCAAGCCCATGAGATAAACCACCCCGGCTTCGGTCACCACCTTGACGTGATTGAAGTTCACGCCCTTGCCATCCAGCAGCCTGGCCTTGATCTTGGTAGTGATGGCGCTGTCATTGGCTTCGGAAGTAAGTGAAGGCACGCCGGAAATGGTGATTTCGTCGTACACCGTGCGAACTTTCGCAATATTCTTGATAGACTCTTCCACCTTGGATTTAGTGGGCTCGTCGGGAGCCTGACCGGTCAGCAATACGTTGCGGTTGTAGCTGGTGATGCTGACACTGACCGAGGCCTGGGGGAATAGCTCATGAATGCGATTCATGCCGTGCAGTTCAATTTCCTCATCTTCCAGATAAACGCCGGCCTTGCGCCGGTCATCGGCGATCAGTGCTCCGGTCGCCGCGCCACCCGCTACTACGGCTACGCACCCGCTAAGGGCCGCGGATAGGGCTGCTATCAGGGTCAGATAAAGTATTCCACGCATTAAGCTACTCCCAGCAAGACGCTGTCCACTGCCTCGCAGAGGCAGTGGATGGTTAATAGATGAATCTCCTGTATGCGCGCAGTATTGTCTGCCGGCACGCATATGAGAATGTCGCTGTCGCTCAGTTGTTCCGCAAGATTGCCCCCATCCCGGCCGCTGAGGGCGATCACGCTCATGTCACGTTCGTGGGCGGCCTGGGCGGCCCGCACCACGCTTTCGGAGTTGCCGCTGGTGGAAATTGCCAGCAGCACGTCGCCGGGCTGCCCCAGGGCCGTGACTTGGCGGGCAAATACCTGATGGTAGGCGTAGTCATTCGCAATCGAGGTAAGGATGGAAGTATCGGTGGTAAGCGCAATGGCAGCCAGGCCGGGGCGCTCCTGCTCGAATCGGTTCACCATTTCCGCGGCAAAATGCTGGGAATCCGCAGCGGAACCGCCATTGCCGCAAGCCAGCACCTTGCCATCGCTTAAGACGCATTGCAGGATGCGGTCTGCGGCCCGGGCTATCGGAACCGCGAGCAGCTCGGCGCTGTCCAGCTTCAGGCGGGCCGATTGCTCAAATTGGTTCTGGATGCGTTCGATCAAATCCATCGGCTCATTATCCCATATCGCTGAACGCATTCCTGATCCAGACAGGTCTGTTCTGCGCTCCATCGAGGGTCACCACATCGAAGCGGCAAGGGGGTTGGCCGGATTGCCGCGCGAGATATTCGCGCGCCGCCAGCACAATGCGGCGCTGCTTAGTCGAGGTGATGCTGTCGGCGGCACTGCCGTAATCGCTGCGGCTGCGACTGCGCACTTCGACAAATACCAGGACCTCTGCGTCGCGCATGATCAGGTCGATTTCGCCGAACCGGCTGCGCACGTTGCGCGCCACCAGGCTGAGCCCCCGGGCCTTCAGGTGAGCCTCCGCCCGACCCTCAGCGAATTTTCCGAGTAGTTGTCGCAACATGAGAAAATGACAGGGTGAATCAGACGCAGATGGGATTGATGCCCGGATTATATGTAGTCGCCACCCCGATCGGAAATCTTGGGGACATCACCTTGCGTGCGCTGGGAGTGTTGAAACAGGCAGATTGCGTGGCCGCAGAGGACACGCGGGTGAGCCGCCATCTGCTGAATCATTTCGGCCTGCACAAGGAAATGGTTTCTGTGCGTGAACACAATGAACAGCAGGCAGCGGATGGCATCATCGCGCGGATTCGCGCGGGGCAGGCGGTGGCCTATGTGACGGATGCGGGCACGCCAGCCGTCTCCGACCCCGGAGCCCGCCTGGTGGCGGCCGCCAATCGAGCCAAAGTCGCGGTGGTTCCGCTACCCGGTCCCAACGCAGCGATGGCGGCGCTGTCGGCCAGCGGGCAACTATTGGAGCACTGGTTGTTCTACGGTTTCCTGCCTACCCGGGACGAAGCGCGGAACAAGGCCCTGACGGCGCTGCGGGGTCTGCCCTACGGCCTGGTGTTCTATGAGTCTCCGCATCGCATTGCCGCGACAGTGGCAGAGATGGGCGCGGTATTGGGTGCGGACCGAACTCTGACCATTGCCCGGGAACTGAGCAAACGATTCGAACAGGTGCATACCCTGCCGCTGGCTGAAGCGCAGGACTGGCTGGCCGGGGATCCAAACCGGCAGCGCGGTGAATTCGTCCTGATTGTTTCCGGGGCAGAGGCGGAGGTCGACCAGGATGAGATTGAACACAAACGGGTGCTGGGTCTGCTGCTGGAAGAAATGCCGGTGAGCCGGGCGGCGGGCCTGGCCGCCAGAATCACCGGCGCAAAGAAAAATGTCCTGTATGAACTGGCTTTGAGCATGGCGCAGGAAGATCCGCAATGAACGGCCTGACGATCACCCGCCCCGACGATTGGCATGTGCACCTGCGCGACGGCGAAGCCATGGCTGCAGTGCTGCCCGATACGGCTCGGCGCTTCGCCCGGGCGATCATCATGCCGAACCTGAAGCCGCCGGTTACCACCACAAATGAAGCAGTGCGCTATCGGGATCGCATCCTGGCGGCATTGCCTGCGGAAATGAAGTTTGAGCCGCTGATGACTTTGTATCTGACGGACAACACGCGGGCTGAGGAAATTGTTCGTGCCAGGCAGAGCAATTTTGTCCATGCGGTGAAATACTACCCGGCGGGTGCCACGACCAATTCCGATTCCGGTGTCACCGAACTGAGCAAAGCCTATCCAGCCTTCGCGGCGATGGAGGAGCACGGAATGCCGCTCCTTTTGCACGGCGAGGTGACTGAAGCGGGAGTGGATGTCTTCGACCGCGAGACGGTGTTCATCGAGCGGCATCTGAGCCGCCTGCTGAAAGACTTTCCAAGACTGAAAGTGGTATTGGAGCACATTACGACCAAACAGGCGGTTGAATTTGTTCGTGCAGCCCCGGCCAGTGCCGCAGCGACAATCACGGCCCATCACATGCTCTACAACCGCAACGCCATGTTTCTCGGTGGCATCCGCCCCCATTACTATTGCCTGCCGGTCCTCAAGCGCGAGAAGCATCGTGAGGCCTTGATCCAGGCCGCAACCTCCGGCAATCCAAAATTCTTTCTCGGCACCGATTCCGCACCGCATGCGCAAAAGGCCAAGGAGTCGGCGTGTGGTTGCGCAGGCATCTACACCGCGCACGCTGCGATCGAGCTCTACGCCGAGGTTTTTGAAGAAGCAGGTGCATTGGGCAGGCTGGAGGCATTCGCCAGTGAGTTCGGCGCGGACTTTTATGGCTTGCCGCGCAACAATGAAAAAGTCACCTTGATCAGAGAAAGCTGGACCGTGGCGGAGAAGATTCGCATGGGAGAAGAAGTGCTCGTTCCAATCCGCGCCGGCGAACAAGTCGCTTGGAAATTGGCGCGGTAGGGCCCTCTCAATGCAATCCCAGGCGTGAAACCAGGCCGATTCGCAGCCCGCGCGATGAGGCGTGCCCAGCATCCATCGCTTACACGCGGCATGCAGGCGCGAAAATTAACGTTTACCTGGCCCTGCACAAAACAACGGCAGGTCTTGCGCCTGCCGTGCCGGAAGCATTAAGCGCTTCCAAAAGCCGCAGAATATCTGCGGCGGGGAGCTTGTCAGGGAAAAGCAGGTATGGTGGGCTCCACCATGTTGCCGCTGGCTTCAGGATGGTGGCTGGCCACCAGCCGCTTGATCTCCTCTACCCGCCCCGCAGGTACATCAACCATCATCAGAACGCGGCCAGATTCAATCCCGGATTCGAAAGTCCTTAGCCTGGAGTTGGGAATCGAAGAGGCCACCATGCTGGAAACCCAGGCACCGAAAGCTGCGCCTATCAGGGCGGTTACCAGAATAACCACCAGTTGCAGACTGACACCCGCGGGCGGAAACAGAATCGCGACGACCCCAGCAAGGATGCCGAGCCCGCCCCCTATAGCCAAGCCTGTTTCGGCGCCATGAACGACATCAGTTTTTTGCAGGATGCTGGCCTCATGCAGGCCCTCCAGAGGAATGCCATCCTTGGCCAGCACATGAATATGGGAATCCTCGATCCGGTTCAGCAACAGTTCATCCCGAATGTGCCGCGTGCTGGCAAGATCGGGAACCATGAAATACAGTCGTCTCCTCATTGTGAGTTCTCCTGTTGTTATTTGCCCCGAAGGGTAAACGAGGAGTCATTGCATCGGCCCCATACTTATCATTAGCTAATTGGAATCCATTAATCAACCCTATAATAACCATGGGTGAGTTGATCGGACAGTCGCTGCTGGCCACGCGCCAGAAGAGGAAAGTCCGGGCTCCACAGAGCAGGATGACGGCTAACGGCCGTACGCTGCAAGGCGAGGAACAGGGCCACAGAGACGAGTCTTTGCGATTGCCGCGGTTTATTGCGGTTGCTGTCGCAAAGGGTGAAACGCGGCAACCTCCATCCGGAGCAACACCAAATAGGCAGGCGATGATGCTGCTCGCTGAGTCTGCGGGTAGGTGGCTTAAACCCGCCAGCAATGGCGGGCCTAGAGGAATGACTGTCTAGGACAGAACCCGGCTTACAGATCGGCTCATCCAATTTTCATTGATTCAATAAGTTATTTATATATTATGATGTTTAAATTAAAGGACCGCGCCTAGTGCGCGGTTTTTTAATGTTACTGAGACATATTCTCTGCTGATTGCTAAGTCATTGAGCTTTTTGAGAAATATTCCATTTCCCGCTTGACTCTCCCACAAGGCTTTAACTATAGTGGGGATCAGTGGTTTTTGGTGGGGAAACGTGGGGAAGCCCGTGCCCATCTCCAAGGGGGAAAAGGGGTGTTCAGGGGAGTCACGACGGTCAGTCTGGATAGCAAGGGGCGCTTGGTGGTGCCGGTCCGCTATAGAGATGCACTGGTCGCCCGGTCCGAAGGCAGGGTCGTGGTAACGGCCGACCCCAATCGCTGCCTTCTGCTCTATCCCCAGCCCGAGTGGGAACCCATTGAAAAAAAGCTCTTGGGCCTGTCTAGTTTCAATCCGCGCATTCGGCAATTGCAGCAACTTCTGGTCGGGCATGCTGAAGTGCTGGACCTGGATACCAGCGGCCGCATATTGCTAACCCCTTCCCTGCGTCAATTTGCGGAACTGGATAAATCCGTGGTTCTGGTGGGCCAGGGTATGAAATTCGAATTATGGAATGAAGGAGGCTGGAGCGCTCGGGTCGAGGAAGCCCTGTCCTTCAAGAATGGGGAAATGCCCCCAGAGCTGGAGGGATTCACTTTGTGAGTGCGTTGGCTCATGTGCCGGTGTTGGCACGTGAGGCACTGGAAGCGTTGACAATCCGGCCCGACGGCAGGTACCTGGATGGGACCTTTGGGCGGGGCGGTCATAGCCGCTTGATACTTGGAGAACTTGGACCGGAAGGCAGGCTGCTCGCACTGGACCAGGATCCGGCGGCGATTGAAGCGGGTCAGGCAGTCAACGATCCAAGATTTACCCTGATCCATACCCGCTTCTCGCAGATAAGCGAGGCGCTGGCGGCACAGGGCTGGGGCAAGGTGGATGGCATCTTGTTGGACATCGGGGTGTCCTCACCCCAGCTGGACGAAGCCGAACGGGGGTTCAGCTTTCGCCTCGACGGGGCTTTGGATATGCGCATGGATCCGCAGCAGGGGGTGAGCGCGGCGGAATGGTTGGCGGAGGCAGAAGAGAAAGAGATCGAGGAGGTAGTGAGGAGCTATGGCGAGGAACGGTTTGCTCGACAGATTGCGCGCACGATTGCTCAGGTGCGCAAGACAACGCCAATCCGCACGACGCGACAGCTTGCGCAGATCGTTGCCGGGGCCGTTCGCAGCCGCGAGCCCGGCCAGCACCCCGCAACGCGCACCTTTCAGGCTCTTCGTATTTACATCAATAGAGAACTCGAAGAGTTGAAAGCGGCCCTGCCGGTGTGCGTGGAAAACCTAAGACCCGGCGGCCGCTTGGCGGTAATCAGTTTTCATTCCCTGGAGGATCGGATTGTCAAACGCTTCATGCGCGAAGAGGCAGCAGGCGAGCAGGTTCCGGCCAGACTGCCGGTACGTGCGGCAGATCTGAAACCCGCTCGCCTGCGTGTGGTGGGGCGTGCAGTCCATGCTTCGCCGCAGGAAGTGGCGAATAACCCGCGGGCTCGCAGTGCGGTGCTGCGCGTGGCGGAGCGGGTGGAGTGAAACGGCTGGATGTGTTTCTGACCCTGGTTGTTCTGCTATGCGCGCTGGCGGTAGTGCAGGTGCGAGACCGGTCACGGCTGCAGTTCATGGACAAGGAGAGCCTGGATAAAGAGGCTCGGGAACTGGAAGTGGAGTGGGGCAGGTTGCAACTGGAGCTTGGCAGCCTCGCAAGTCATTCCCGCGTGGATCAATTGGCGCGCAAGGAATTGGGTCTGGTGCCGGTCGCACTGGACAAGATCGTGCTGCTGTCAGCTGCCCCTCAAGCAGTCACGGAGGCGCAGCCTTGAATTATTCCAGCAGGCGGCTGCTCAAACTGAATCTTGCATCGTGGCGTATGGCCCTGGTGGCGGGACTGCTCCTGTGCTGGTTCGCCGCTTTGGTTATCCGTGCCGCATATCTGCAGGGCCTGAACAAGAACTTTCTGCGCGGCAAGGGTGACGCAGTGGCCGCCCGGGTGCTGTCCATCCCCGCGCATCGCGGCATGGTGGTCGATCGCTACGGCAAGCCCCTGGCGATCAGCACGCCGGTGGAGGCACTTTGGGCGCGGCCCGAGGAGGCGGCGGAAATCAGCCAAAGGCAAATCAGCGAGCTGGCCCACATACTCAACCTGCCGGGCACGGATCTGGGCAGGAAGCTGCACGCCGAGCGTGCCGGCGAGGTCGCCCTGGATCGCACCCTGACCCCGGCACAGGCCGCGCGCATCGCGGCGCTGGGCTGGCCAGGCTTGAGTTTGCATCGGGAGTTCCGCCGTTTCTATCCGGAAGGGGAAGTCACCGCCCATGTGGTCGGCTTTACCAATGTGGATGAAGTGGGTCGCGAAGGCGTGGAACGGGCCTACGACGACTGGCTTTCGGGAAAACCCGGTTCCCGCCATGTGTTAAAGGACAGGCGCGGCCAGGTTGTGGCTGACATCAGCCCGAAGCTCGGAGCGCAGATGGGCGGCAATCTGGCGCTGTCGCTGGATCTCAAACTGCAATATCTGGCCCACCGGGAGCTTGCCGCTGCGGTGCTGGCCAACAAGGCCAGGGGCGGCGGCATCGTAATGCTGGATGCCAAGACCGGAGAAATACTCGCGCTTTCCAACCTGCCGGTTTTCAACCCTAACAACCGAAAGCACTACGACCCGGCGGAGGCCCGCAACCGGGTTGTGGCAGACACGTTCGAGCCCGGCTCCACCATGAAGCCGTTCACCATCGCCGCGGCTTTGGAACGCAATCTAGTCAGGCCCGACACGGTTCTGGACTTGCCCGATGATCTCAGGGTGGGCGGCAAGCTTATTCGCGACGACCACTATCACCCCAAGCTCACCGTGACCGAAGTGCTGCAGAAATCCAGCAACAT
>DASQBT010000169.1:0-6244 GCA_035635075.1 Thiobacillaceae bacterium
GACGAGATCGACAAGATCGCCGCACGCCAGGAAACCCAGGGCGCCGATGTCTCGCGTCAGGGTGTGCAGCGCGACCTGCTGCCCCTGGTGGAGGGATCAACGGTGTCCACCAAGTACGGCATGGTCAAGACCGACCACATCCTGTTCATCGCCAGCGGCGCATTTCACCTCACCAAACCGTCGGATCTGATTCCCGAACTGCAGGGCCGTTTTCCCATCCGGGTGGAGTTGAAAAGCCTGGGAGTGGAAGACTTCGAACGCATCCTGACTGCCACCGACGCCTGCCTTACCCGCCAGTACCAGGCCTTGCTGGAAACCGAGCAGGTCAAGCTGGAATTTACCGATGACGGTATCCGCCGGCTTGCGGAAATCGCCTTCGAAGTCAACGAGCGCAGCGAGAACATCGGCGCCCGGCGCCTGCACACGGTCATGGAAAAACTGCTGGAAGACTTGTCGTTCGAGTCGGAAAAGCATGAAGGCCAGACCATCCGGATCGACTCGGTCTACGTGAACACCCGGCTGGCTGAAATCGCGGGCAACGAGGATCTGGCCAAGTACGTCCTGTAGTTTTGTCCGGAGCGCCCATCGCATGGCCATGGGCAGGAATTACGTCGGCATTGGCGACACGCTTGGCTCTTGCCTTCGCCCAATTCAGCTGCTTCAGCCCTCAGCAATTGAGTCCGCGCACACCGGATAAAGCAACGCTATTCAGCCATAAATCCTTCTTGATCCCGGCTACGCTCCGGACCGGTAAAATCGTTTACCCAGCCGCAATTTTTGATCTCAAGGAGACCCTGATGGCCACACGCGCTGCGCTTTCCCCCCGTGAAGCCGACTGTTCCTCCGGCGCCGACTATGCCGCCCTGGCGCTGGAAGCCCTGCTGGAGCCCGCGGACAAGGCCTATGCCAAGGAACTGCTGGACCGCGTGGCGGATGACTGCCAGTTCACCAAGGACCTGGCAGCCGTGGCCATCGCTTACAAGGAACTGGGCGAGCAAGCCCGTGCCGAGGAATTGCTGCAGACTGCGGAAGACTACTGCATGAGCGGCGAAGAGCAAGTGTATCTGGCCGAGGGCAAGATGAAAGTGTTGGGCGACAAGGCGGGTGCCAGCGCGGCGATGGACAAGGCACTCAAGGAAACCAACAACCTTGACCCGCTGATCGATCTGGCGAAGAAAGCGATGGCGCTTATCGGCGATAACGCCGTGATGCGCAAAGTGCTGGACAAGGCCATGGCCAAGGCGAGCCGCGCGGCCGAATTCACCAAGCTGGCCGCAGGCGCGGCCGAGGCCGGCGACAAGGATTACGCAGGCAGCGTGTTTGAAAAAGCTGCTGAGAAGCTTTCCAGCGTGCCCGATCTGCTGGCCCTGGCCGGTGAAATGACCAAGACCCTGGGCGACCCGGACCGCGCCAAGGCACTGTATCAACGCGCTTTGGACAGCGCGGCCGACTTCCCCGCAGTGGCCAAGCTGATCGACGCCGCCAAGCAGGCCGGCGACTCCGCCTTCATGCAGGCAGTGCTGAAGAAGGGCGCCGAACTGGCCACTGCGACCACCGAACTGCTGGACCTGGGGCTCGGGCTAATCACCACCGGCGACAAAGGGGGCGCGAAGGCGCTGCTGGAGAGGGCCGAGACCGCGGTCAACAATCTGGATGAACTGCAGAAGCTGACGGACGCAGTCAAGACGCACTTTCCCGACGACAGCACCTGGGTTGGAAGGGTGGTGGCCAAGCTGCAGAAGCGCCAGGCCAATCAGGCAAAATATGTGGAACTGCAGAACCAGGAACAGCAGGCCGACACAGTCAAGAAGCTGCTGGCCCTTGCCGACCGTGCGATGGCCGAACTGGAAGACCCGTTCTACACCGCCAAGCTGCTGGGCAAGGCGGAAGCCATGCTAGGCGAAGGTGACTACCAGTTTCAGCGCTACCGCCCCATCATTTTGGCGGTGGACAAACATCTCAACGACAAAGACTGGCTGGCGCGTATGCTGGACGAGGCAGCGGCCAAATCGACCGACTTCATTCGCTTCAAGGACGTGATTCACACCGCCGCAGCGGAAATGAAGAACATCGAGGTCGGCAGAGAAAAGGCCCGCGCGTATTTAAAGATACGGGAAACACAACTCAAGGCGGATGCCAATGCCACCGTGTATGACTACACCAAGCTCGCCCAGTTGGTGATCAGCGACCTGCAGGACAAGGATTGGGGTGCCGCCCTCCTCAACGAAGCCAAGGCGCTGGCGCGGGATCACTTTGCGCTGGCGCACGTTGGTCAGCTCGCAGCGCAGGCGGGGGATGAGGCCGGCGCACAGGCTCTCTACGGCCAGGCTGCGCAAAAGGCCGGGAGCGCGCTGGCCTGCGCCCAATTGGCCGATCGCCTGCACAACGACGGGGTCGCCGCAAGCACCGTCAAAGCCGTCTACACAGCGTGCGGCAAAGCCCTGAGTGCTCCGGCCGAAAAACTCGCCTGGGTAGAAGGCATCGTGGATGTGCTGAAGGACAAGGCCTGGGCAGCACAGGAATATGCCGCGGTTGAGGGAATGTTCAGCGGCGCCGACAAGGCGCGGTTTGACCAGTCGCGCATGAACCGCATTGGGGATGAGTTCTATCCCTATCGCAAGCACGCGGCGTAGCAGGGGCCAGGGGTCAGGAATTAGCGAGATTAGAGAAACGCGTCCCGCGTACATTCCCTGAATCCTGAATCCTTGATCTCACTGCCTCACCGGCTTCTTGCCCAGCTTCCGTTGCAAGGTCCTTCGATGCATGTTGAGCGCGCGTGCGGTAGCGGACACATTGCCGTCATGCTCCACCAGCACACGCTGGATATGCTCCCACTCCAGCCGGTCCACTGACAGCGGCTTTGAATCATCCATCACCTCTATTACCGATGCCGCATCGTCTTGCGACTTGTACAGTGTCCCAACGATCTCATCCACGGTGGCCGGCTTGGCAAGATAATTGACCGCGCCGAGCTTGACCGCCTCCACGGCCGTTGCAATGCTGGCATATCCGGTCAGCATCACGACAATCATCGACGGGCAGCAGGTTTTCAATTCACGCAGCAGGCTCAGGCCGCTGGCCTGCCCCAGCTTTAGATCGACGACCGCATAATCAGGGCAATCCTCAGTTAACATGAATCTGGCTTCCTGGGGGCCGGCTGCGGTCAGCACTTCCAGTCCGCGGCGTACCAGGGCACGCGAGAGCATGCGGAGAAAATCCTCGTCGTCATCGATCAGCAGAATACGGGACATTATTCGCCTCTCACCGGCAGACTGATCGTGACAACCGTACCGCCGCCTTCGCGCTCCGCGATGTGTACGGTTCCGCCATGACGTTCCACGCTGGTGTTGACCAGCATCAGCCCCAACCCCATACCCGTGCTTCCCGCCTGTGCTACACGGCCGGCTCGGGCGTTTAATTCATCGGTCATGCCGGGCCCGCGGTCGGCGATGCCGATTTGTACCCGACCCTCTTCTTGTTCAACCATCAGATCAACCGGCTTTTGCGAAACTTGCCAGGCGTTGTTGAGCAGATTGAGCAGCGACTGTCCAAGCGTGTCGTCACACTGAATCGAAATACCGGAAGAAGTTTCATCCTGCATATTTAGAATCGCTTCCGGCCGCATCCAGCGCCAGTTTTCCAGCTGGGCTTTGAGCCAGTCCCGGAGTTCAATCCGTTCCATCTTGCCCGCTTCACTGCGCGCCACGGCCGACAGCTTCGCCAGCATGGCCTTCGCCCGGGCGACCTGATTGCGCGCCAACTGAACCGTATCTTCATCGCCGTGCCCGGCCAGTTCTTCCACCGCCAGCGCCAATGTATTAAGCGGCGTGCCGAGATCATGCGCCGTGCCTGCCGCCAGACTGGCCACGGCGATGATTTGTTCGTTACGCAACGTATCCTCGCGCAAGCGCACCAGTTCCGCTTCGCGCTGGCGCAATGCCTGCGAGAGGCGATAAAGAAAATAGGCGATCAGACATGCGCTGACAATGAAATCCAGCCACATGCCGGAAAGATGCAAGGCAAAGGCTGCCGGACCGGCAGGTAAACCCAAGGGTTGATAGTTGAACATCAACAGGCTGTATATGAGAGACGATGCAAGAGCGATTCCACTCACCCAGATGCCCGGCATCACCCCGGCGGCCATCACCACGGGAAGCAGCAACAGCGAAATGAACGGGTTGTAGGCGCCACCGCTGAAAAAGACCAATACACCAAGGGCAACAATATCCGCCAGCAACTGCATGCCAAATTCAGCAGAACCGATGAACGCACGCGTGTTGACTCGTAACCAGGCTTGTCCCGTCAGGATCAATGCCAGGACAAGCACGACAAGAGTCGGAAGAAGTGGAAATGAAATTTCCAGAACTTTCCAGGAGCCCACTACTACCGCAAGCAACCCGGGATAGAGATACAGCCGCAACTGGACAAGCCGTCTCAGCGCTTCAGTCAGATTGGTCGGGTTAGCGTGAGGCACGGCCAATTTTAGCTGCTGCGCGGATTTTGTGGCCTGCGACAATATGTCGCATTGTCGAAGCCCGCCGCATCAGGCACCCTCTCGTTCCCGCCTTGTGCGGGCTTTTTCTGCGAATGCCACATGAAAATAACAATACCCGTTTCCATTTGGGCTAGTTTGCTCACGCTGCCAACTCCTGCTGTTGCATCCTGCGGTGCGGCTCAGTGCATGGTCAATACTCAATGGGATATGCTTGGAATAGATACCGCTACGGGCTCGCGCGCTGATCTCCATATTGATGCGATTAACGCAGACCAGCTCAGGCATGGGTCCCATAAGGCCAGCGATGCCGATGCGCTGGCTGCTGGCGAGGATATATTGGAAGATTACACCCGCAGCCTGAACACCACGCTGGCGGTTGATTACAGCCCATCACGCACATGGGGCATGAACCTGAGCCTTCCGGTGGTCGGCCGTCATCACCAGCATCTTGACACCACCGTGCCGGCCACAGAAGGCTGGAATTTCCATCGTTTGGGTGACGCCCGGCTAATCGGCAGGATGCAGTTGGCTCAAGCCGACAACCATGAAATCGGCCTTCTCATGGGACTCAAACTTCCCACGGGCACATCCGATCTGAGCAATGGCGACGGCACGCCTGCCGAGCGCGCCCTGCAACCCGGTACCGGCACGACCGACCTGATTGCAGGGCTGTATGCGGATGGAACGATATCGCACGCATGGCGCTGGTTTTCCCAACTGGCCTGGCAGCATGCGTTTGACAGTCACCAGAAGTTCAAGCCGGGCGACAGCACTTCTCTTGATGTCGGGCTGGGTTACAACCCTAGCCACGCATTAAGTTTGCTATTGCAGATTAACGGCCTGGTACGCGGCCACGACAGCGGGGCCGACTCGGAGCCTGGTATGAGCGGTGGCCGCTATCTGTCAGTGTCCCCCGGGTTCAGCTATGGCTTCACTGCCCAAACTCAGGTTTACGCTTATGTACAATTGCCGCTGTACCAATGGGTTCGCGGTTACCAGCTCACCGCCGACCATGGCCTGACGCTGGGACTGCGGCATACATTTTAATAGATCCACTTTTTTCCGTCATGAGGTTAAATATGAATCGTCTGCTTTTGTCCATTATCTCCACTCTCATTGCCCTGCCTGTTCACGCAGCCAACCTCAAGGTTGAAGACGCATGGGCTCGGGCCACCGCACCCGGCCAGCCTGTGGCGGGCGCTTTCATGAAACTGACCAGTGACGGTAACGCGGAGCTGATTGGTGCCGCCAGCCCGGTCGCAGGCATGGTCCAGGTCCACATGATGAAGATGCAGGATGGCGTGATGATCATGCGCCAAATGAGCAGTCTGCCGCTGCCCAAAGGAAGAACCGTTGAACTGGCCCCCGGCGGCTACCACATCATGCTGATGCAGTTGAAGCAACCGCTCAAGGCCGGGCAGCATGTGCCAATCACACTCAAGCTAAGGGCCGGTAAGAAAATCCAGAACGTGGAGGTGAATGCCGAAGTGCGCAACATGATGGGCGATGAATAGACTCAACACCGTCGAGCCGTATCACTGCATCACGCCCTTGGTTACAGGAATTCGAAATTGCACCCGTTGAGAACTCTGCAGGAGAAAATCTTACAGCTTCTCAGGCTCTTGTGCTGCGCCACTGAGCCTTGCGGCAATACGCGCCCGCGCAGGCCCGGAAAGTTCTCCGCCACCTTCCTCAGAGAGCCACTCCCGAATCATCCGCATCTGCCGGGCAAAGCGCGCGCAGTTGATG
>DASQBT010000170.1:0-6546 GCA_035635075.1 Thiobacillaceae bacterium
CTTAATTTGTTGGGCTTGGCGCTCTTCTTGGCGCTGCTCACGGCCATCGCCATCGTTTCCCGACCACTGACCCCGATAGACGAAACCCGGTATGTAAGCGTGGCGTGGGAAATGTGGCTGCGCGGCGATTTTTGGGTGCCGTTCAAGAATGGTGTGCCCTATAGTGACAAACCTCCGCTGCTGCTATGGCTTTATCAAATTGGCTGGGCCGTGTTTGGGGTAAATGACTGGTGGCCTCGGTTGGTCTCGCCCATTTCATCCCTGATCTGTCTGGGCTTGACCGCGATGCTTGCGCGGCAGATCAGGCCTGAGCTGCGGGAAGTGTCAATTTCCGCCCCGTGGATCCTGGCCTCTTCCCTGCTGTGGATCCTCTTTTCCACCTCGGCCATGTTTGATGTACTGCTGACTGTCTGGGTCCTGCTCGGAGTGTCGGGAATCTGGCTGGCAAGCCAGGGAAAGCTCGTCAGGGGCTTTGGCCTTCTCGGCCTCGCCATTGGCTTCGGCGTGCTGGCCAAGGGCCCGGTCATACTCCTGCACGTGCTGCCGCTGGCGGTGCTTGCGCCCTGGTGGTCGCCGGGCCTCAAGTGGAAACGCTGGTATGGCGCCATTGTCGTGTCGGTCCTGATGGGGGCAGCCATTGCCCTGGCCTGGGCCATACCTGCTGGATTCAAGGGTGGCGAGGAATTTCGTCACGCGATCTTCTGGGGGCAGACTGCCAACCGGATGGTGGATTCGTTCGCCCACCGGCGGCCATTCTGGTGGTATCTGCCGCTGCTGCCGGTGCTGCTCTATCCCTGGATGGTCTGGCCGGGACTATGGCGAGCGGTGGCCGCGACGTTTTCCACGCGCCTGGCTCGGGGGATGAAGTTCTGTCTGGCCTGGGGAGTGCCGGTATTTGTGGCCTTCTCTCTAATCAGCGGCAAGCAGATTCATTACCTGGTTCCGCTCTTTCCGATGTTCGCCCTGTTGTCCGCCCAAGCCCTGGCCGACAGGCCGCAGAAGCTGGGTCGAGGGGGGTTGATTCCGGCCGCATTTTTGCTGCTGACCGGCGCTGCCGCACTGTGGTTTGCTCTCAGGGGCTTGCCTGCGCACAACGACTGGGCCGAAGCAATTTCTCCCTGGGCAGGCAGCGCCATGCTGGGACTCGGCCTGCTCTGGCTCGTGGTCAGCCCGCGCCTGCACTGGCGGCATGGCCTGGTCGGCTTGGCGTTTGCGCTGCCGGCTCTGGTGCAACTGGGCGTAGTCCGACCGCTCGCCTCGGCCTATGATGTGACGCCGATGGCACTGCAACTCAGGCGCTTGCAGCAGAACGGCGTGCCCATCGCTCACGAAGGCAAGTACCATGCTCAGTATCAGTTTGCCGGCCGATTGGAGCGACCCCTGGAAGTCATTTCAAGTCAGTCATTGCCTGAATGGTTCAGTCATCATCCACAGGGCAGGGCAGTGGTCTATGTGAGCAGCCTCAAACAGGCGCAGGCCTTGAAGCCCGAGTTCTACCAGCTGTACCGGGGTGATGTGGCCGTGCTGGTGACTCGGGATCAACTGGCGCACCTGAGCGGAGTGCGGGTGCAGGGGGAATGAGTCAGCTCCGCCCGATCAAGCGGGGGAGGGTTTCTTGGTCAGGTCGACTTCGCGCGACGGTGAAATGGTCGAGATGGCATGTTTGAACACCAGTTGCCCGGCCTGATCATGGCCCTTGAGCAGGATGGAGAACTGGTCGAATGATTCGATCTTTCCCACCAGCTTGATCCCGTTCACCAGAAATACCGAGACGGGCATGTGCTCCCGCCGCAGGGTGTTGAGAAACTGGTCCTGCAGATTGTTATATTCCTTGTCAGCCATGGCGGTGTCCTCTTTTTATCAGGCCTGCCGGGTGGCAGGTCCACTGCTGATCCTTATTCAATCTTGGCGTCTTTACGCAGCGCGAGCAATGCATCGTGGACACGCGCCTGTTGGAGCTGCCGGGCGATGTCTGTTTTGACGTCGTCCAGCGGCGGTACCTGAATGGGGCGCACATCCTCAACTCGAATGATATGCCAACCGAACTGGGTTTTGACAGGGGCCGCGGACGTTTCGCCCTTTTTCATGGCGGAAAGGGCATCGGCAAATTCCTTCACAAAGGCACTGGGAGGATTCCAGCCCAGCTCACCGCCGTTCTTGGCCGAGCCCGGATCAATTGATTTCTTCTTGGCTAGATCCTCGAACTTCGACTTTTTCTTCAGTTGCGCCAGGATGGACTTGGCATCGGCTTCGCTCTTCACCAGGATGTGCTTGATTTTGTACTCTTTGCCGGTAGTCGCTGCTTTGGCTTTGTCATACTCAGCCTTGATGTCGGCATCGCTCACCGGATGCGAGCGGACATAATCTTCCAAATAGGCCTTGGCCAGCTGGTCCTTGCGCCGGATATCCAGAATCGCGGCCACCTTGGGATCCTTGTCCAATCCCTTTTCGATGGCCGCACGACTGGCCAGTTCGAGGCTGATCAGACTGTCCCTGACCTTGGCATCGAGACGGGCGTCGTCCGTTTGGCCCTGGGTCAGCATGTCATGCTTGATTAGCTGAGCATAGATTGCAGGAATCTCCCGGCCATTGACAACGGCAACCGGTTTGTCGGCGGCGGGCTTGGCCTCGTCCGCAGCTTGGGCGAAGACGGCCACGCTCAGCAGGATGAGGGCCGCGGCGTGCTTGAGGGGGTGTTTCATTAAATCTCCTGTGGTCACAGTTCTTCAGGGGTTAAGGCGGTAATGGCCAGGGCATGAACGGGCCCTCTCATCAAATCGCCCAGGGATTCATATACCAATCGGTGGCGGGCCACCGAATTCAAGCCCGCAAAACGGGGAGACACGATGGTCAGCCGATAATGGCCGCCGCCGCTTGCCGCACCTGCGTGGCCTGCATGCAGGCTGCTTTCATCTTCCAGATTAAGGCTTTCGGGCCGCAAAATTTGAAGCCGATCCAGAATCTGTTGGCTGGTAGTCATGGCAGCGTCTTCTTGAACGGCCTGACGCTGACACGGGCATATACGCTTGCGGCCACATAAGGGTCGGCCTCGGCCCAATGCCGGGCGGATTCAAGGGTGTCGAATTCCGCCACGATCAGGCTGCCGGAAAAGCCGGCCGGACCCGGATCAGGGCTGTCGAGTCTAGGAAAGGGGCCCGCGAGCAGCAGTCGGCCTTGTTCCTTGAGCGCCTGCAAGCGTTCCAGATGGGCGGGCCGGGCGGCAAGTCGTTGGTCCAGAGAATTTGGTACATCCTCGCCGGTAATGGCGTAGAGCATTATTCGTTTTCTTCCTTGTGGAGATATTTGTTCAGCATCAGGCTTTGAATTACAACAAAGACAAGCATCAGCACCAGGCTGCCAAAAAGCTTGAAATTGACCCAGTCGTCGGTGGAAAAATTGCGCGCCACGATCAGATTGGCCAAGCCCATGAAGGCAAAAAAGCCGGCCCAACTCAGGTTCAGTCGACTCCAGGCCTTCTGCGGAAGTTCCATCTGGGCACTCATTATCGACTGAATCATGTTCTTGCCCAACATCGCCGACCCGATCAACACTCCCGCAAACAGCCAGTAAAGCACAGTGGGTTTCCATTTGATGAAGGATTCATCATGCAGCCACAGCGTGGCGCCGCCAAACACGACGATGATAACCAGGCTGGCCCACAGCATGGCCTCGACCTTTTCGCCGCGCAGCTTTACCCACGCCACCTGAAGAAACGTAGCGGAAATGGCCACCAGGGTGGCGAGATAAATACCCGGCTTTGCAGTGGGCGACGGCGGCAAACCCAGGCTATTCATGAGCGCCCCTGTGGCCTGCGCATTGCTGTCCCCCAGCTTGTAGGCAACGAAGAACACAATGACTGGGAATAGGTCGAAGAGAAATTTTTTCATGCAAGGGCTCGGCCCATTTGTGCTGGATTAAGAGAAAACCTCGTTATTTTGCTATGATTTGGCCACCCGTCAAAGCGGGTCCTGCTCCTCATGCGTAATTTTGACCTGCACTGCCACTCAAATGTTTCTGACGGCGTCCTCTCTCCACAGGCGCTGGTCTTGCGTGCTGCCGAACAGGGCGTGGACGTGCTGGCTCTGACGGACCACGATGACGTGGACGGCTTGGCTGAAGCGGCGCAGTTTGCCCAGCGAAACGGCATCGGCTTCATCCCCGGGGTGGAAATCTCGGTCACCTGGGAAGCTTCGACGGTGCATATCGTGGGGTTGCGCATCGACGCGGGTAATCCGGTTCTACTGCAAGGCCTGGCGGAGATTCGGCAAGGACGCCAACGGCGTGCCGAGCGCATTGGCCAGGAGCTCGAAAAGGCAGGCATTCCGGGAGCCTTGGCGGGTGCAATGGCGCATGCCGGCAATCCGTGCCTGATCGGCCGGACCCATTTCGCCCGCTATCTGGTGGAGAAAGGTATTGTCAAAGATATGCGCAGCGTGTTCAAACATTACATGGTCAAGGGCCGGTTGGGCTACGTGCAGCACTACTGGACCAGTCTGGAAAATGCCCTCAGTTGGATACGGCAAAGCGGCGGGCACGCGGTTCTTGCCCATCCCGGACGCTATGATCTCAAGACCGGCAAACTCAAGCGCCTGCTCGCCGAATTCAAGGAACTTGGCGGAGAGGCCATCGAAGTCGTGACAGGCAGCCATACTCCCCAGCACAGCGCGCGCTTTGCCGTCCTGGCAGAGGAGTTCAGCCTGCTGGCTTCGCGCGGATCGGATTTCCACGCCCCAGGCGAAGGGGGACGAGAGATCGGCGGCGGACCCGACTTGCCGGGGGGCGTTACGCCTATCTGGCACAATTGGGACCTGGACTCGCTCGTATGACTGAATTTTCCCATCTCTCCATGGCCCAGTTCTTCAATATCCATCCGGATAATCCGCAACAACGGCTGATCCAGCAGGTGACTGCCATTCTCAAGCGGGGCGGCATCATTGTGTATCCCACCGACTCCTGCTATGCGCTAGGCTGCCGCATCGGCGACAAGGATGCGGCGATGCGGCTGTTGCGCATTCGCGGCCTGGATGAAGGCCACGACTTGACCCTCGTATGCCGGGATCTGTCCGAGCTGGGTCGTTATGCCCAAGTCGACAACAATCAGTTCCGCCTGATCAAAGCCCATACTCCCGGCCCTTACACGTTCATCCTCAAGGGCACCCGGGAGGTCCCGCGGCGCCTCCTGCACAAGCGCCACGACACCATCGGCTTGCGGGTCCCCGAACATGGTGTGGCGCAGGCCTTACTCAAGGAAATGGGCGAACCGATACTGTCCTCCACCCTGATGCTGCCGGGGCATGATGTGCCATTGAATGAAGCCTGGGAAATCCGTGAGCGCCTGGAACATGAAGTGGATCTGGTAATCGATGGCGGCGCTTGTGGCCTGACGCCGACCACGGTGGTGGATTTGACCGGCGCCGCTCCGGTTGTGCTGCGCCCGGGCAAAGGCCCGGTGGATGATTTCGCAACCCCGGAATAACGGCCAACAATGGAACTCAGCCTGATTCAGAAGATTGCAGTCTTTGCCATCCCGGTGATCTTCGCGATCACGCTGCATGAGGCCGCACACGGCTATATTGCCATGAAGTTCGGCGATAAGACCGCCTGGATGCTGGGCCGGGTGACGGCCAATCCGCTCAAACACATCGATCCGGTCGGAACCATCGGGCTGCCGCTGTTTTTGCTATTGATGAGCAAACTGATGGGTGGCCCGGCTCTACTGTTTGGCTGGGCGAAGCCGGTGCCGGTCAATTTCAGCGCCCTGCGGCACCCCAAACGCGACATGGTTTGGGTGGCGGCGGCGGGCCCCGTGGCCAACCTGCTCATGGCGCTGATCTGGGGCCTGCTTATTCAGGCTGGCCAGCTCATGCACAACGGTTTTGCCAGCGCGCCCCTGATGCTCATGGGCGCTGCCGGCATCTTCATCAACGCCATTCTGGCTGCGCTTAACCTGCTTCCGCTCCCGCCGCTGGATGGCGGGCGCATTGCCGTCGGGTTATTGCCGCGGGGGCCGTCCATGGCGCTGGCCCGCATGGAACCCTATGGATTCTTTATCCTGATTGCCTTGATGTTTACCGGCTTGCTCAGTTTCCTCACCATCCCGCTGATGAGTCTGTTCCTGATCCTCATCGGCCTGTTCACCGGGTTGACGGGGGATCACATCGAGTCCTTGCTGGCAATTCTGCTGAGTTGAGGAACCTCTGATTAAGTCCATCATGGGTCGCGTTTACACGAAAAATGCTCAGATGCGGGACGCCCGCGTAGGGCGGAGCAGGGGCCCCTTTGGGGATGTGATCCCGGAGCGGGATGTGGGGCGCCATATGCGGGCGTCCGGCATCCCCTCCGCTGCCCGATCCCCTTCGGGGCCCCTCGGGCAACGCTGCGGGGCGCCCCCGCGACGAAGGTCGTAGCGAGACTACGATGCCGAGGAGCGCAACGCCGCAGATGGGCATTTTTCGTGCAAACCCGGAGGGCAGGGGCTTGGCGGGCGATCTGCTGTGTCGCGCCGCTTGGCATCGTAGAATGACTACGACCTGCGCGGCGCTTCGT
>DASQBT010000171.1:0-3790 GCA_035635075.1 Thiobacillaceae bacterium
ATCGCGCTCTCACCATGACAGTGACTTCAATCCGCTGTGTCTCATCAACCTCCCCAATGAGCCTGGCATTGGGCACTGCACGCTTCTCGCTGCCCGGCACGCTCTTCCTCTGTTTTGCGGCTGCCATCTCGGCCTCCTCGATAAACTGTGCGGGATTCGGCCTCGGCTGCAATCGGTGAATCGACAGCCGCTGCCGCAAACTCTCGCATGAATATATATTGCATAGACCATCGGACACGGTCTGACAATTGCGCGTGCGCAAATGCCAAGAATTCAACGCTTCCTCAGCGCTGGATCTGCGGCAAGCGGCCCAGGCGAAGGCACTGCCTTGCCACATTCGCCTTTCCTGCGGCCTATCACATCTTCTTAACAGAGACACGGCATCCTTGTTGGGTGCGACCGCAACCAGATTGACCAAACGTGCAACGCGTGCTTTCCGCCCTTGGGTGCCTGCACACCATGACTGCACACATCGAGGGGAACTTTTGTCTGGGGTTGTCTACTAATCGCCTTCGGTTGAAAAAGCAGAAGCCGCCTTTGTCGTTGTTTGACAACACGCTGCGCAACTAATCGCGGTGAATGCGGTCATGCCAGGCCATGCTCGCGCATGCGGGCGATCAGACGAGGCAGCACGACATCGAAAGGATAGCGATGGACACCAATGCATCATGGAAGGAGACTGTCCACCAGCAGCGTGGCGAGTTGGCCAAGGTGCTGCATGCGCCGCTTGCTCGTCTTGCCGGTTGCTGTGTTCGCGCATGGGGTGAGCGCGAACAGCTCAACCGCGTGCTGAGCGATAACTTCAGCGCTATTCCATTCAGCACTTATCTCTATATCGTTGACCAAGACGGGATCCAACGCAGCGACAACATAGGCCGCGATGGTCTGGTGCCTGGCCACTACGGCCGTGACCGCTCTTCCAGGCCCTATATGCAGGAGCCCGTCCCGGCCTGGGGATTCCTACTGTCGGATTCCTACATCAGCCTGAATGCGGCGCGCCCTTCGTTGACCGCGCTGCACGTGGTGCGCAACGGCAACGCGACACTTGGCTATGTGGGCGCAGACTTCGACTTGCGCGATCTTCCCGTGGCCGCCGAGGCCTATGAAGAGCCGCGCGCCTGGCGTCAAATTCGGGGTGACCCATCGATCCGCGCGACGGTATTTCAGCAGACTCGCGCCGAAAGCATGATGGACCGCAACATCGACCAGGCGCTGTCTATCCTTGAGGATCTTGCCGTCGAACACGGCATGTTCCAGACCGTCATCGACTTTTCCAGCAGCCGCGCGACTGCCTGGTTCATCGACGACCCTTTGCGCTATCGGCTCCTCGACCATGAAGCCCTGGCCGATCCCGACATCTGCCTAACCTACCCGCGCCGGGCTTACCCGATCGACACGCTGATCCCGCAAGCGAAACTGCGCGCCATCCTCTCTGCCATGCGCGAATTGCGCCTAAAAGACCAGACCATCTATTTAAGATCGGCCTCAATCAATGTCTTCAACGGCATGGTGAGCATCACCTTTTCCTGCGACGGCTCGCACTTCATGGGCTACGAGGAATTTCTCAACCGGACAAGCCCGTTCTGGCTCAGCGTCTGAAAGCCCATCTTGCTTTGTTCCCCGCGGTCGGGATGAGTCGCCATCTCCAGCGGAAACCCGGTCATCATTATGGAACTCATAAACGGCATCAAAATGGATATCACCCTTGAAAGAGATGAAGGCGGCAATGAACTTGTGGTCATTCTTACAGGCGCAAGTCGAATGAGACTGACACCTCACCAAGCGCGCATGCTGGCCACCAAGCTGGTCATGGCGGTGAGCCGCGCGGAAGTCCGTGGCAAGCACAAGCAAGCGCGCAATCTCTCTTCCAAACCCCCGGGGTAGCCACGGCCGGCTTCTCAGCCATGCGTTGGAGTTTGATACGGCGCAGCATCGCCCTGCGCGGGGGTTAGCCTCAGTCAGAGCGCCACTGGCCTAACAGCGTCAGGGCGCGCCAGACTCATGTTGGAACGATGTTCCAATGTGCGGCGCATCAAGTTCATACGCGCCGCCAAAATAATCCCAGCCAGCCGCAACGGCGCGCCGCGGATGCGGTAAGGTGTGCTGCATTTCTGGTCCGAGAAATGAGTCCCGTGATGGAACTTCATGAATTGCTCAAATTCACACTGAGCCTGTTCGCCATCGTTGATCCGGTAGGCATCATTCCGGTGTTCTTCGCTGCCACCGAGGGATTTTCCGCCGGTCAGCGCAAGGCAGCAGCCTGGGTCGCCGCCGTCACGGTGCTGGGCGTGCTGGTGGTGTTCGCGTTTGGCGGCACCATGCTGCTGGATATCTTCGGGGTGCGTCTGGCGTCGTTTTCCGTCGGAGGCGGCATGATTCTGCTGATGCTCGCTGTGTCCATGGCCCAGGCCCGCATCAGCCCGATACGCCAGACACCTGAAGAGGCGAGGGAGGCCATGGAAAAGCAGGCGGTGGGCGCCGTTCCCCTGGGTGTACCCCTTCTGGCCGGCCCGGGAGCCATCACGCATGTGATCGTCACAAGCAGCGGCGGGGGCACGGCAGAATGGCTGCGCCACTTGAGCCTTATTCCTTCGATTGTTGTGGTGGCGTTCAGCGTATGGCTGTGTTTCCGGCTGTCTCCCGTCATTGCCCGCAGGCTGGGCACGACAGGCATCCATGTCGTGACGCGCCTGATGGGCCTCATCATCGCCGGCATCGCCATAGAAATGATCGCGCGCGGTCTGGCCCAGCTGTTTCCCGGACTGCTGGGGAATTGACGCGCGTTTAACCCCTTGCCATCCTCATTCCTTCGCCGGCGCCTCTTTCCGCTCGATGCCTTCGACCTGCGGTATGCCTCTCTGCGGGTGCCGCCTGACGATCCGTTTCAAGGCTTCATCCTGTCTGAACCCGTGGACGCTGCTCTGCTGCACCTCAAACTCCGGCATTTCCACTTGTGGCTCTAAGCTCATTGCGTCGAACTCTGCTTCGGCAGCAAGCCAATCTTCAAGATCGTGTCCATCGGCAAAACCACGCTTCAAATAATGGTAGTAGGCTGCTTCCCGGATGATGCGCTGCCGTTCCTCAGCGCTGATGTTCCATTCAGGCGCCGCTTCGGTGCGGCTGACCCGGCCAAGCAGTGCACTTGCTTTTCTCGCCATATGACCCTCCGATTGGTTGATAAAGTTTGAGTCCGCTGATCTTGTTAATGATAGTTCATTGGCCGCAGGCCAGAACCACGGCGCACCCGTAACGAATTTCAAGGAATACCGGGCAGCGGGCATGAGAACGCAATCCCCGGCCCGATCCGCCCGTGCCATAATGGGGGGGCCCGCCAAATGCCCGCCGCGCATTGGCGCCACAACCTCGGGGGCCTTACCGGGCAGCCATTTCCTCACCTTGCGGCAGGTGGATGACGCCGGTGTTGTAGTTGTATTCAAACACCTCGCCATACCGCCCCCACTCGATCGCCACGCGAAGCACCCGCTCCGCTTCGGCCTCATCAAGAGTGTAGCGCAGCAGCTTGAGGAAAAGCTCCTCGGGCAGATCGCCGGATGGGTCCTGTTCCAGCCCGTGACGGATGTAGGCCACAAGGGGAACATGGGTCAATATCTGCTGGCCGAAGATTTCCTGCCGCAGGGTGTTGTCGCCGCCCACATAACGTTCGCCGAGCGGTGTGATGATGATGTCGCCGCGGGCGATCTGGGCCAGCCCCAGCAGCGCCAGCGCACTGGAAACATGCAGCAGCTCGTCGTCCGTGAGTTCGGTCTCCTCTGCCAGGCGGGGCAAGTCC
>DASQBT010000172.1:0-7577 GCA_035635075.1 Thiobacillaceae bacterium
AGGATGCGGAGGTGGCGGAGGCGATGAACCGCTTGTTCGTCAGCATCAAGGTGGACCGCGAGGAACGGCCGGACCTGGACCAGATCTACCAGACGGCGCACCAGATTTTCGCGCGGCGCGGCGGAGGCTGGCCGCTCACCATGTTTCTCACCCCCGATCAGGTGCCGTTTTATGCCGGGACCTATTTTCCCAAACATGCGCGCCACAATCTGCCGGGCTTCGTCCAGTTGATGCAGCAGGTGGAGCGGGCCTACCGGGAACGGCGTCAGGACATTGAGGCGCAGAACCAGGAACTGCTTTCCGTTCTGGCCCGATATGAGCCGGGACCTGCGGCTGCGGTAAAGTTTGACGCCGGGCCGCTGGAGGCGGCGCGTGCGGAGCTGGGCCAGGCTTTCGATCGACAGTGGGGAGGGTTTTCGAAGGCGCCGAAGTTTCCGCGCCCGGCGGAACTGGAGTTCCTGCTGCGCCGACACTCCGACGAGGAAGCCCGCAGCATGGCGCTTCTCACGCTCGAGCGCATGCTGCGCGGCGGGCTGATTGACCAACTGGGCGGCGGCTTCTACCGCTATTCGGTGGATGAGCGCTGGGCGATTCCGCATTTCGAAAAAATGCTCTATGACAACGGCCCTTTGCTGGGCTTGATGGCCGATGCCTGGGCGCTGACCGGCGACACAATCTTTTCCGAGGCGGCGGAGCGGACTGTGGCCTGGCTGGCGCGCGAAATGACCGCGCCGGCTGGGGCGTTCTACTCTGCCCAGGATGCGGACTCCGAGCATGTGGAAGGCAAGTTCTATGTCTGGACCCCAAACGAAGTGCGCGCGTTGCTGAGCGCCGAGCAATGGGAAGTTGCTGCGCTGGCCTGGTCCCTCGATCAGCCAGCTAATTTTGAAGCCGAACACTGGCATTTGCAGCAGCCGAGGACACTCGCGGCATTGGCGGAGCAGTTGAATCTGTCACAAACGGAAGCGGAGACCCGATTGGATTTGGCACGACGCGCCCTGTTTGCGGCGCGCGAGAAGCGCGTCCATCCGGGGCGGGACGATAAGATCCTCACCAGTTGGAACGCCCTGATGATCACCGGGTTGGCGCATGCCGGCCGAGTCATGGGCCGGGAGGAGTGGATAAGGCGGGCGCAGGCGGCGGCGGATCTCCTGCGTGCGCGGGTCTGGGTAGATGGCCGGCTCTACGCGAACCTGACTGCCGCCGGCCCAAGGCTGACAGGCTATCTTGATGACTATGCCTTTATGCTGGAAGCGCTGCTGGAACTGCTGCACGCGGAGTTCCGCGCGGATGACCTGACCTGGGCGCGGGAGATTGCCGACGCATTGCTTGAGCACTTTGAGGACGCCGAAGCCGGCGGATTTTTCTTCACCGCGCACGATCATGAGGCGCTCATCCATCGCAGCAAACCCGGCCATGACAACGCCACGCCTTCCGGCAATGCAGTGGCTGCGTGGGCGCTGAACCGGCTGGGTTTGCTGCTCGACGAGCCGCGCTACACTGGGGCGGCGGAACGGACCCTGGCGCTGTTCTGGCCCGCAGTGCAAGAGATGCCGATGGGATTTACCCGCATGCTGGCCTTGCTGGAGGAACTGCTCAGCTCACCGGCGCTGGTCGTGGTGAGGGGGCCGCTGTCCGATCTCGGAACTTGGCGTCGGGCCTTGAGCCGAATTCCGGGGGTGATCGGCTTGACGCTGCCTAACGGCCTGGGTGCCTTGCCCGACACGCTGAACAAGCCGGAAGGCCAGGAAGCGCGAGCATGGATCTGCCAGGGGCAGCGCTGTCTTGCTCCCATCGCAAGCCCGTTGGAACTTACGCAGAGCTTACAGACCTTGGGGTAATGGCGTTTTTGACCAAAATGCTTAGCCTTGATTGGTAGGCAAATACCAAGCCGCGCTCTTGTTTGCCCGGCCGTTTTTCGTAACATACGGGTAGAGGCGGATTGCCCGCTCAATCAAGCGAAACGGAGAACTCATGAAAACTTTAATTGCAGCCGCTGCCGCCGCCGTGACCATGGCCCTGTCCGGTACGGCATCTGCGGATCTGGCGCTGGCACAGAAAAACGCCTGCATGTCCTGTCATGGCGTCGACAAGAAAATCGTCGGTCCGGCATTCAAGGAAATTGCAGCCAAATACAGGGGCGACAAAGGCGCAGAAGCCAAGCTGTTTGCCAAGGTGAAGTCCGGCGGCAAAGGCGTGTGGGGCCAGATTCCCATGCCGCCCAATCCGCAGGTGAAGGATGAAGACCTGCACAAGATCCTTGCCTGGGTTCTGAGCCAGTAAGCGATCTGCTGCACGTCGAACGCCAAGCCGGCCTTGCGCCGGCTTTATTTTTGTCTTGGAAGGCGGCCCGTTCACGTAGTGTAAAATTTGACCATTTGCAGATTTTCCCTGGAGACGTCCGTGAAGTGGTCCGCCCTTGCTGTTGCGCTGGTCGCCGCCCTATCCTTCGTCGCCTGTGGCAGGAAACCGGATGCTGCGTCGGACGGCGCGCAGATCGTCAAGATCGGCCAGTCTTCCCCGCTGACCGGTCCCCAGGCTCATCTGGGCAAGGACAATGACAATGGCGCGCGACTGGCAATTGATGAGATCAACGCAGCCCACCCCGTGCTGGCGGGCAAGCCCGTCGTGTTCGAACTCGTGAGCGAAGACGACGGCGCCGACCCCAAGACCGCCACCACCGTCGCGCAGCGGCTGGTGGATGAAGGCGTGGTCGGGGTCATCGGCCATCTCAATTCCGGCGCCACCATCCCGGCTTCCAAGGTCTACGCCGATGCGGGCATCCCCCAGATTTCGCCGTCCGCCACCGCGGTGAAATACACCACCCAGGGCTTCAAGACCGCGTTCCGCGTCATGACCAACGACGCGCAGCAGGGCAAAGTGTTGGGCGCCTATGCCGCCAAGCTGGGCAAGAAGATTGCCATCATCGACGATCGGACCGCCTATGGACAAGGACTGGCGGATGAAGTGGAAAAGGCGGCCAAGGCTGCGGGCGAAGATGTGGTGGCGCGGGAATACACCACGGACAGGGCTAGCGACTTTATGGCGATACTCACCAGCATCAAATCCAAGAGTCCCGATGTGGTCTTTTTCGGCGGGATGGATCCGCAGGCAGCGCCCTTGGTGAAACAGATGCGCCAACTGGGGATGAAGGCTCAGTTTCTCGGCGCCGACGGGTCGGAGACGCCCAAATTCATCGAGCTCGCCGGCCCCGACGCGGAGGGCAGTATCGCCTCGATGCCGGGCCTGCCCTTGGAAAGCATGCCTGGCGGGCAAGCCTTCAAGCAAAAATTCGAAGCCAAGTATGGCGAGATCCAGAACTACGCTCCGTACGCCTATGACGCCGCCCGCGTCATGGTGGACGCGATGAAGCGGGCCAACTCGGCCGAGCCGGCCAAATTTCTCGCGGAACTGCCGAAAACGGATTTTCAAGGTGTGACCGGGCACATCCGCTTTGATAGCCGGGGCGACCTGGCGGGAGGCTCCATCACCCTGTATCAGGTCAAGAACGGCAAGTGGACGGTGCTGGAGACTGTAAAGAGCGCTGAATAGCCGGAGCGCCGATAAGCAGGACGCCGTCATCGCAGTGGATATTCTCATCCAGCAACTCATCAACGGTTTGGTGCTGGGCAGCGTCTATGCCTTGGTGGCCCTGGGCTACACCATGGTTTACGGCATACTCGAACTGATCAACTTTGCCCATGGCGAAGTGACCATGATGGGCGCAATGGTTGCCGTGGCGGTCATGGGCATGCTGATGGGTGCTGCGCCAGATCTTCCCGGCGTGTGGGTGGCGCTACTGGGGCTTTTGGCTGCCGTTTCTGCCTGCATGGCGCTGGGCTACGTTATAGAGCGGGCCGCCTATCGGCCCTTGCGCCAAGCCCCGCGCTTGGCCCCCTTGATTACCGCGATAGGCATTTCCATCCTTTTGCAGAACATCGCCATGATGATCTGGGGCAAGCAGTACATTCCTTTCCCCCGCATTCTGCCTGAAGCCCGGCACAACATTCTCGGGGCAAGCATCACCGACGTGCAGATCGCCATACTGGGCCTGACCCTCGTCATCATGGCCGGCCTGGTCTGGCTGGTGAACCGGACATCTCTGGGGCGGGCCATGCGGGCGGTGGCCCAGTCCAAGTCGGTGGCGCAGTTGATGGGTGTGGATGTGAACAAGGTGATTTCGGCCACGTTCCTGATCGGCTCGGGCCTGGGCGCTGTCGCGGGCGTGATGGTAAGCGCAAACTACGGCCAAGCCCATTACTACATGGGATTCTTGCTCGGACTCAAAGCGTTTTCTGCCGCAGTGCTTGGGGGCATTGGCAATATCGCCGGCGCCATGCTGGGTGGGCTCCTGCTGGGGGTGATCGAATCCTTGGGCGCGGGTTACATCGGCGATCTCACCGGCGGATTTCTCGGCAGCCAGTATCAGGACGTGTTTGCCTTCGCTGTTCTGATCCTGGTCCTGGTGTTTCGGCCTTCGGGCCTATTGGGTGAGAAGGGAGTGGAGCGCGCATGAAGATGTTCCGTTCCCGTCCCTGGCTCGGCATCAGCCTGCTCGTAGCCGCCTTGCTTGTGTTGCCTCTTGTTGTGGATGCGAGCCTGGGCCGGTCTTGGGTTCGGGTGTTCGACTTTGCCCTGCTTTACGTCATGTTGGCCTTGGGGCTGAATATCGTGGTCGGCTATGCGGGTCTGCTGGATCTGGGTTATATCGCGTTCTATGCGGTGGGGGCCTATACCTGGGCGCTACTGGCGTCACCCCAGTTTGGTCTGCATCTGCCTTTCTGGGCCATCCTTCCGATAGGCGCAGGAGTAGCTGCCTTGTTCGGCATCCTGCTGGGTACACCCACGCTGCGACTACGGGGCGATTATCTGGCCATCGTGACCCTGGGTTTTGGCGAGATCATCCGGATCTTCCTGAACAACCTGAATGAGCCTGTCAACATTACCAACGGTCCGCAAGGCATCACCCTCATCGACCCGGCAAGCCTGGGCAGTTTTTCTCTGGGGCAGGCCCATTCCGTATTTGGCCTGGAACTATCCGCGCCGCATTTCTATTACTACCTTTTCCTGCTGTTTGCGTGCGGCGTGATCTTCATTTCGCTGCGCCTGGAGAACTCGCGCATCGGTCGTGCCTGGGTCGCCATCCGCGAGGATGAAATTGCTGCCGCGGCCATGGGCATCAATACCCGCAACATAAAGCTGCTCGCCTTCGCCATGGGCGCAACCTTTGCCGGGCTGGCCGGTGGATTGTTTGCCAGCTTTCAGGGCTTCGTCAGTCCCGAGTCGTTCAATCTGCTGGAGTCCATCATGATCCTGTGCATGATCGTGTTGGGCGGCATGGGCCATATTCCGGGCGTCATTCTGGGCGCGGTGCTGCTGACGGTCCTGCCGGAGGCGCTGCGCTATGTGGGTGACCTGCAGCGCGTGACGCTTGGCCGGGTGCTGATAGACCCGGCCGATCTGCGCATGCTGTTGTTCGGCTTGGCCCTGGTGCTCATGATGCTGTTCCGGCCCGCCGGACTGATGCCCTCAATCCGGCGCAAGCGCGAGTTTTCCGAGACAGGGCAGCCTTGATGGCGCTGCTCGAGGTCAGCAACATATCCAAGGTCTTTGGCGGGCTGAAGGCGCTGTCCGATGTCAGCTTTACTCTGGGTCGCGGAGAAATTTTTGGCGTCATCGGCCCCAACGGGGCGGGCAAGACGACTCTGTTCAATGCCCTGACCGGCCTTTATACGCCGGATTCGGGGGAAATTCGGCTCGACGGCACCCACCTGTTTCGCCGCAAGCCACACGAGATACTCAAGGCCGGACTGGCTCGTACCTTTCAGAATATCCGCCTGTTTCACGATATGTCCGCGCTGGAAAACGTCATGGTGGGTCGGCATGCGCGTACCAGTTCAGGGGTCTTGGGAGCGGTCTTGCGCAGCGCCAGGACCAGGGCGGAAGAGGCGGATAGCCGGGAACGGGGCCAGGCGCTATTAAGCCGGGTGGGCATCGAACGCCATTCGCAGGTGCTCGCCCGACATCTTGCCTACGGCGACCAGCGCCGGCTGGAAATTGCCCGTGCGCTGGCAACGGAGCCCAAATTATTGGCCCTGGACGAGCCAGCGGCGGGCATGAATTCCACTGAGAAGCAGAGTCTGCGTGAATTGCTGCTCAGCCTGCGGCAGGACGGCCTGAGCCTGATGTTGATCGAGCACGACGTCAAGCTGGTGATGGGCACCTGTGACCGCCTGATGGTGTTGGATTATGGCGAAAAGATTGCCGAAGGGCTGCCGGTAGAAATTCGGGCCAATTCCAAGGTGATTGCAGCTTACCTTGGGGCCGAGGTGGCTTGATGATGGGTATGCAGTTGGAAATCAGGGGGCTGACGGTTTTCTATGGCAGCATTAAGGCGGTCAAGGGGATCGACCTCAGAGTTGGCGAAGGCGAGATCGTTTGCCTGATTGGCGCAAACGGGGCAGGCAAGACCACCACCCTCAAGGCCATTGCCGGCCTGCTTCCGATTTCGGCGGGAAGCGTGCATTTCGCCGGCCAGGCGTTGACGCGCAAGCCGGCGTTTGAAATCGCCCGCCTGGGACTGAATTTGGTGCCGGAGGGCCGCGGCGTGTTTCCGCGCATGACGGTGACAGAGAACCTGCTGATGGGTGCGTATGCCCGCAGCGACGCTCAGGCAGTGAAACGCGACCTCGATAAGGTGTGTGATCTGCTGCCGCGACTGGCGGAGCGGCGCGCGCAAAAGGCAGGGCTGCTGTCGGGCGGTGAGCAGCAAATGCTGGCCCTTGCACGCGCCATGCTATCGCGGCCGCGGATGTTGATGCTGGACGAGCCCAGCATGGGGCTGGCCCCCATGCTGGTGCAAACCGTGTTTGGGATCATCCGCGAAATTGCTGCCTCCGGCGTGACGCTGCTTCTGGTGGAGCAGAATGCCCATCTTGCCCTGCAGACGGCTCAGCGCGGCTATGTGATGGACGGCGGCCAGATCCTGGTTGCTGACTCTGCCGCAGCGCTGAAAACTGATCCTTCCGTAAGTGCGGCTTACCTGGGCGAGTTATAGCCTGGCATGAACTATAAAGACAGCCTGATCTCCAATTTGCCTGTTTTCTGAGAAGTGTTGCGAAGTCGACACATTGTTGCGCCAGCGCAAAGAATTGTTGGTTTTACACACCATAATAAATTGACGCGGAGTATATGAATATCCTAATATTGCCACACGCTACATTGTTTTTGGATTTGTTTTTCCCCCCACAACCCTTTCAACTCTAGGAGATCCCAAATGAAAGTTGCTCAATTAACTGCGGCACTGATCGCCGCCGCTGTGATGGCCCCCGCCTTTGCCAACGGTACGGCGGCTGCCACTCCGGAAGGCACCGCTTCCATGCTGCTGAATCCCGCCACCGTGGTAGAACCCTTCCAGAACCCCAAGGCGGCGGTTAGCACCATGATCATGCTCATGGACCCCGCCACCCTGGCCGCCATGATGACCCAGGGCATGAATCCTGCGACCTACACCCAGATGGGCCAAGCCGCGCTGGATCCCCGGATCATGCAAAAGTACATGCAGTTCGCCGACCCCA
>DASQBT010000173.1:0-3935 GCA_035635075.1 Thiobacillaceae bacterium
GCCAAGATAGGCTATCTGGCTCCGGCTGACTTCGTGAAACGATTTTATGCACACCTGGAAAAGGCAGCATAATGAGCGCCACTTATTTGTCCTCTAAACCGGACCTCACTCATCTTAGGTGTGTAACGCTGCCGTAGCTGATAAATGGTCGTGTTCATCACACCTCACATTCTTTGGGACATCTCAAACCTGAGAAATATTGTGTCATTGAAGCAGTCGCCACGGGTTATGCGCATCACGCTCCAATAAGAAATACCGTGGGCCGCTTGTCGAGATCTGGGGGCGGCTGTTTCTTCCATGCGCTGACATCCATAGTTTTTAGCATCTGCCCAGGACCAGTCAGGTCGATGGCGAGGGTGAGGCGCGTTCCGGGCGCGAGGGATTCCAGCACGGCCTTGAACAGCGCAGCGCCACGATAGGGCGTTTCCATGAAAAGCTGGGTCTGGCCTTTCTGCGCGAGTTGCTCCAGGTGCATGATGGCTTTTTTGCGTTCCGAGTTGGCGACCGGCAGGTAGCCGTTGAAGGTGAACTGCTGGCCATTGAGGCCGGAGCCCATAAGGGCGAGCAGGAAGGAAGAGGGGCCGACCAACGGAACGACCTCCACCCCGTGCTTATGGGCTAAAGCCACCAGGGCCGCGCCGGGATCGGCCACACCCGGGCAGCCGGCTTCGGACATGAGACCCACATCCCGGCCTGCCAGCAGCGGGGACAGCAGGCTGTCCACGTCCTTTCCCGGAGTGTGCTCTGAGAGTTCCAGCATGGCCACGGCCTGCATCGGCCCTGGATGGCCCATGGCCTTGAGCCAGGCGCGGGCGGTTTTGGGATGCTCCACCACGAAGGTGTTGAGGCGGCGGGCAATGTCCAGGGTGTGGGGCGGCAGGCTGGCGTCCACTGTGCCATCGGCCAGGGGAACGGGAATCAGATACAGCGTGCCTGCCATAGCTTTAATACCCCGTCACCCCGGCCCTCTCCCCCTTTCAGGGGGCGAGGGAGTTGAGTTGAGGAAGTCTCTCTCCCTTTCGGGGAGCGAGGGAGTTGACGTGAGAACGTCCACGCCCTCATTCAGCAGCATTTCGGTTAGCGCAATCAGCGGCAGGCCGACCAGGGCAGTAGGATCAGGGCTGTCCATGCGTTCCATCAGGGCGATGCCCAGCGACTCGCTGCGGGCCGAGCCGGCGCAGTCATAAGGCTGCTCCTTTTTCAGGTACGCATCGATCTGCGCATCGGTGAGCCTGCGGATGTGGACTACCGTGGGCACGTCGCGGGTCTGCGTCCTGCCGGTTCTGCTGTTTAGCAAAGTCAGCGCGGTGTGGAACACCATGGCTTTGCCTTGCATGCGTTTGAGCTGTTCAAATGCTTTTTCGTAATTTCCCGGTTTGCCCAGCTGCTCCGCGTCCAGCATCAGGACTTGGTCGGAGCCGATGATGAGCGCATCCGGGAAGTGCTCCGCCGCGGCCTGCGCCTTGAGTACGGACAGGCGCAGCGCGGTTTGCGAGGGCGACTCGCCCGGCAGCGGATTTTCCTCCACATCGGGCGCCACGACCTCGAAAGGCAGATGCAGACGCGACAGCAATTCACGTCGGTAGCGGGAGGTGGAGGCGAGGATCAGCTTCATGCCGAAAGGCCTTGGTTCATTGTTGCGCTGGAAGTCAGGAGCATGCGGCTGGCTCCTCACCCCCGGCCCCGCTCTCCATCAATGAGGCGATGGAAGATATTGCACCGGGCCGCGTCGTTGCATAAATTTCGCTCGTGCGTCATTCCGGCTGAATTTCGATCAGCGCGATGTCGGGCGTGACTGCCTCGCCCTTGGCGGCAAAGATATTGATAACGATGCCGCTGATGGGAGCCTGCACTTCGTTTTCCATTTTCATCGCTTCGATGACTAGGATGGGGTCGCCGGCCTGTACCTTCTGGCCGATCTTGACCAGCACTTCGACAATGGTGCCCGGCATGGCAGCGGTGACATGGCCGCGGTGGGTGGCCTTGGGTTTCTGTCCGGCTGGCGCGACCTTCCTGGCCGGTTCGGGTTTAGTCGCGGAACCGCCGGCGGCGGGCCTGACCTCCACTTCATTCAAGGCTTCCAATAACACCTCCTCGGACACCCCATCCACGCTGACAAAGAACGGGCGCGGAGTCTCCGAGGCCTTGCCGCTGCCGGTCAGCCTGATGTGATAGGTTTCGCCATGCAGAGTGATGCGGAACTCGTCGGGTGCATACAGCGCAGTCGACGCCTGATTCTTCGCTTCGGGGGGCAGCAGGGCTTCTGGCTTGAGGGCGCCGGCCGCGCGCTCCTGCAGGAAGGTCCGCCCCAGCTCCGGGAACATGGCGTAGGTCAGCACGTCTTCATCGGTCTTGGCCAGACCTTCCAATTCAAGCCGCAGCTTATCCAGTTCATCGGGAATCAGGTCGGCCGGGCGACCGCTCATGACGTCGACATTGCCGATCGCCAGTTTGCGTATTTCTTCGTTTACTGGTGCGGGCGTTGCGCCATAGCGGCCCTGTAGATACAGCTTCACTTCATTGGTGATGCTCTTGTAGCGGCTGCCGGTCAGCACATTGAGCGCCGCCTGAGTACCGACGATCTGCGACGTAGGGGTGACCAGGGGAGGATAGCCCAGTTCCTGGCGCACGCGGGGAATTTCTTCCAGGACCTGATCCATCTTGTCGAGCGCGCCTTGTTCCTTGAGCTGGTTGGCCAGGTTGGAAATCATCCCGCCCGGCACTTGATTGATCAGCACCCGCGTGTCGACGTCGGTGAAGTCGCTTTCGTACTGCCAGTATTTCTTGCGAACTTCCTTGAAGTAAGCGGAGATTTCCTCCAGCAGGGGTAGAGACAGGCCGGTGTCATACTCGGTGCCCTGCAGGGCGGCGACGAAGCTTTGCGTGGTCGGATGGCTGGCGCCTTCGGCAAACGCGCCCAGGCACGTATCGACCATGGCTGCGCCAGCCTCGACAGCTTTCAGGTGCACCATGGCCGCCAGCCCTGAGCTGGCGTGGCTGTGGGTGTGCACCGGCAGGCCGGTGGTTTCGCGGATCGATTTTACCAGTTCGTAAGTGGTGTAAGGCGTCAGCAGACCGGCCATGTCCTTGATCGCGATGGTGTCGCACCCCATCTCCACCAAGCCCTTGGCCAGTTCGACAAAATGCGCAATGTCATGCACCGGACTGGTGGTGTAGCAAATAGCGCCTTCGGCGTGCTTGCCGGCCTTCTTGACCGCTTCCAGCGATACTCGCAGATTGCGCAAGTCATTCATTGCGTCAAACGCACGAAACACATCCACACCATTGTCAGCGGATTTCTGCACGAAGGCGCGCACCACGTCGTCGGCGTAATGCCGGTACCCCAGCAGATTCTGGCCCCTGAGCAGCATTTGGATGCGGGTGTTCGGTAAAGCCTTGCGCAGCTTGCGCAGCCGCTCCCAGGGGTCCTCGCGCAGGAAGCGCACGCAAGCGTCAAAGGTCGCGCCCCCCCAGGCTTCGAGTGACCAGTAGCCGACCGCGTCCAGCTTTGGGCAGACCGGCAGCATGTCCTGCGTACGCAGGCGGGTGGCGATCAGGGATTGATGGCCGTCGCGCAGGACCAGATCGGTGATGAAAACTTGCTTCTTCATGTTATGGAATCTCTGATTAAGCCTTTCGTGGCCCGCGCAGGTCGTAGTCATTCTACGATGCCAAGCGGCGCGACACAGCAGATCGCCCGCCAAGCCCCTGCCCTCCGGGTTTGCACGAAAAATGCCCATCTGCGGCGTTGCGCTCCTCGGCTTCGTACATCAAGTACGACCTTCGTCGCGGGAGCGCCCCGCAGCGTTGCCCGAGGGGCCCCGAAGGGGATCGGGCAGCGGAGGGGATGCCGGACGCCCGCATATGGCGCCCCACATCCGGCTCCGGGGTCACATCCCCAAAGGGGTCCCTGCTCCGCCCTACGCGGGCGTCCC
>DASQBT010000174.1:0-26916 GCA_035635075.1 Thiobacillaceae bacterium
CGGCGAGGGCAGGCCCTGAAAAAAACGCTTGTCCGCCACATCCAGCTGGGTATTGAAGCGGGCCAGCCGCAAGGCCGCGCCCGCGCAATGCACGAAGGCCGCGATCCATCCCCATTTGCCCAAGCCCTTGAGCGCGAAGACATACATGACCAAGGCCGGCGCGACACCAAAGGAAACCATGTCGGAGAGGGAGTCCAGTTCGGCGCCGAATGCACTTTGGGTATGGGTGAGCCGCGCCACCCTGCCATCCAGTCCATCCAGCACCATGGCAATAAAGATGGCCACGGCAGCATGTTCCCAACGCCCATTCATGGCCTGCACGATGGAATAGAATCCGGCGAACAGCGCGCCGATCGTGAACAGATTGGGCAGGATGTAGATGCCCCGGTCGCGAAAACGAGGTCGGACTAGCTGGTCTTTGCTGTGCTTGAAATTGAGCATGGCGCCATTCTAGCGTGATCGCCACGCTACGACACGGAGGATTTCCCGGCTGCCGATGGTAGCGGGCCCGAATAAGGGAAACGATCGCGGCTGCAGCGGCGATCACTGTCTGGATGACGCGCCGTGGTGGTTAGGCTCACCAGCGCGCAAGTATGGTCTTGGCCGCTTTCACTTTTTGACCGAGACTTACCTCGGGCTTGGCGTGCAGGGGCAAATACACATCGACCCGGGAGCCGAACCGGATGAAGCCGTAGCGCTGTCCGCGTCCGAGGACATCACCGGTGCGCACATAGCACAGGATGCGGCGCGCGATCAGGCCTGCGATCTGCACAAAGGTGATATCGCCGCGCTCCGTCCTGATCCACAATGCATTGCGCTCATTATCGGTGGACGCCTTGTCCACGGCCGCATTGAGAAAGGCCCCAGGGTTATACCAGCGGCCCTTGATTTCGCCGTCCACCGGGCTGCGATTGGAATGGACATTGAACACATTCATGAACACGCTGATCTTGAGAGCATCTCGCTCAAGATAGGGGTCGGTGGTCCTTTCCACCGCCACAATCCTGCCGTCGGCGGGTGACATCACTGCGTCAACATCGGCCGGGGGCACCCGCGCCGGGTCGCGAAAGAACTGCAAGACAAACAGGGTCCACAACCACAGCGGAGCCGACCACTTGCCCCAGGCCCACGTAGCGAGGAGTGAAGCAGCCAGGGAAATCGCGAGGAATAGCCAGCCCTCGCGGGCGATGATGGGATGTGTCATGTCAGGGGTAAGGGGGTCAGAAATCAGCCGTCAGGAATCAGGAAAAACAAGGAACCCGGCGCAGCCGCAAAACCTTCTGATTCCCGACTTCCCGATCCTTGATCCTTAGTTCTTCGACTGGTCGACGAGCTTGTTCTTGCCTATCCAGGGCATCATCGAACGCAGCTTCTCGCCCACGATTTCAATCTGGTGTTGCGCGTTGAGTCGGCGACGGGCAGTCATCTCAGGATAGTTCATGCGCCCCTCGAGAATGAAGCGCTTGGCGTATTCGCCGTTCTGGATGTTGGCCAAGGCTTCCTTCATGGCTGCGATGGACTGGGCGTTGATCACCTTGGGACCAGTCACGTATTCGCCAAACTCCGCATTGTTGGAGATGGAGTAGTTCATGTTGGCGATACCGCCCTCGTACATCAGATCGACAATGAGCTTGAGTTCGTGCAGGCACTCGAAGTAGGCCATTTCGGGCGCATAGCCCGCCTCCACCAGTGTGTCAAATCCGGCCTTGACCAGCTCCACGCAACCGCCGCACAGCACCGCCTGTTCGCCAAACAGGTCGGTCTCGGTTTCCTCACGGAACGAGGTTTCAATCACCCCACCCCTGGTGCCGCCGTTGGCTGCGGAGTATGAAAGTGCAATGTCCTTGGCCTTCTTGGACACATCCTGATACACGGCGATCAGAGACGGCACCCCACCGCCCTGCTTGTAGGTGGAACGCACCAGATGACCAGGCCCTTTGGGCGCGATCATGATCACGTCGACATCGGCGCGCGGGACAATCTGGTTGTAATGGATGTTAAAGCCATGGGCGAAGGCCAGGGCCGCACCCTTCTTCAGGTTAGGCGCGATCTCGTTGTAATAGACTGCGTACTGCTGTTCGTCCGGCACAAGAATCATGACGACATCGGCCTGTTTGACCGCCTCGCTGACTTCTTTGACGGTTAGCCCGGCCTTTTTGGCCTTGTCCCAGGAGGCGCCACCCTTGCGCAAACCAACGGTCACCTTGACGCCCGAGTCCTGCAGGTTGTTGGCGTGCGCGTGGCCCTGCGAGCCATAGCCGATGATGGCAACTTTCTTTTTCTTGATGATGGACAGGTCGGCGTCCTTGTCGTAGTAGACCTTCATGTTCTTCCTTCTTGCTTGAGTCAGATTTTCAGAGTACGTTCGCCGCGACCTATGCCGGAGGCGCCGGTACGCACGGTTTCCAGTATGGAGGTTTCCTCCAGTGCTTCGAGGAAGGCATCGAGCTTGTAGCCCGGCCCAGTCAGTTCGATGGTAAAGGTCTTGTCGGTCACATCGATGATGCGGCCGCGAAAGATATCCGCCATGCGCTTCATTTCCTCCCTGTCCTTGCCGGCCGCGCGCACCTTCAACAGCATCAGTTCCCGCTCGATGTGGTTTCCATCGGTGAGGTCCAGCACCTTCACCACGTCCACCAGCTTATTGAGCTGCTTGATGATCTGCTCGATCACGTCTTCCGAGCCCGTGGTCACAATGGTCATGCGCGATAGGGTAGCGTCTTCGGTCGGTGCCACCGTCAGGGATTCGATATTGTAGCCGCGTGCGGAGAACAGGCCCGCCACGCGCGACAGCGCCCCCGCCTCGTTTTCCATCAGGAGCGAAACGACGTGGCGCATTACAGTTCCTCCGCCAGGATCATTTCGGTGATGCCTTTGCCCCCCGGCACCATGGGGTAGACGTTTTCCGTCTGGTCAGTGAGGAAGTCCATGAACACCAGGCGTTCCTTCATGGCCGGAGAGAAGGCCTCCTTGAGCGCCGGCTCCACGTCGCCCGGCTTCTCGATCTTCATCCCGACGTGGCCGTAGGCTTCGGCCAGCTTGACGAAGTCGGGCAGGGAATCCATGTAGGACTCGGCATAGCGACTACCGTAAAAGAATTCCTGCCACTGCCGCACCATCCCCATGTAGCGGTTGTTCAGGTTCACCACCTTGACCGGGATGTGGTATTGCTTGCAGGTGGAGAGCTCCTGGATGCACATCTGAATGCTGGATTCACCCGTCACGCAGGCTACCTGGGCATTTGGAAAAGCCAGCTGCACACCCATGGCATAGGGAAGCCCGACGCCCATGGTGCCCAGGCCGCCGGAATTGATCCAGCGACGCGGCTCTTCGAACCGGTAGAACTGGGCCGCCCACATCTGATGCTGGCCCACATCCGAGGTGACGTAGGCCTCGCCCTTGGTCACTTCCCACAGTTTCTCGACCACGTACTGGGGCTTGATGATGTCGCCATTGCGGTTGTAGCGCAGGCAATCCTTGGAGCGCCACAACTCGATTTGCGTCCACCAGGCGGTCATCGCTTCAGGACTGGGTCTTTCCTTGCCCCCCCTGATCAATTTGAGCAGATCATCCAGCACGCTCACCACGTCGCCGACGATGGGCACATCCACCTTGACCCGTTTGGAGATGGAGGAGGGATCCACGTCGACATGAATGATCTTGCGCTGCTCGCGAGCGAAATGTTCCGGACTGCCGATAACCCGGTCGTCAAAGCGCGCGCCAACCGCCAGCAGCACATCGCAATGCTGCATCGCCATGTTGGCTTCATAAGTGCCATGCATGCCCAGCATGCCGAGGAACTGCCTGTTCGAAGCCGGGAAAGCACCGAGTCCCATGAGGGTGCTGGTGACGGGAAAATGCATCAGGCCGGCAAAATCCCTAAGCTGGGCGGCAGCATTGCCCAGCACCACTCCGCCACCGGTATAGATCAACGGCCGCTTGGCTTCCAGCAGCATCTGCGCCGCCTTCTTGATCTGACCAAAATGCCCCTTGGAAACCGGGTTATAGGAACGCATTTCCACGGTGGCCGGATAGACATACTCGGTCTTGTGAATGGTCACATCCTTGGGAATATCCACAACCACCGGCCCCGGGCGCCCGGTTGCGGCGATAATAAACGCCTTCTTGATGGTGGTGGCCAGATCGCGCACGTCCTTTACCAGGAAATTGTGTTTGACGCACGGGCGGGTGATGCCCACGGTGTCGACTTCCTGGAAAGCGTCCAAGCCGATGGCTGCAGTCGGAACCTGGCCGGTGAGTATCACCACCGGCACCGAATCCATATACGCGGTGGCGATCCCGGTCACCGCATTCGTCGCGCCGGGGCCGGACGTGACCAGCGCTACGCCCACCCTGCCGGTGGCACGCGAGTAGGCATCCGCCGCGTGCACTCCCGCCTGCTCATGACGCACCAACACGTGCTTGAACTTGTCCTGCTTGAAGATCTCGTCGTAGATGTTGAGCACCGCGCCACCGGGGTAGCCGAAAACGTACTCGACCCCCTCCTCGGCCAGACAGCGGACAACGATTTCTGCCCCGGTTAATTCCATAAAAAAATTCAGAAAATCAAAATCTTTGACGAATTTGTCAGGTTAAACGGTTTGCCCATTGCCGGTCAAGAATGCATATGCCTTCCCGGCCTCAAAACCCCACAAAAAACCCGGCTCAAGGCCGGGCTTCTTGTCAACAAAATGTTCAACTATTCATGTGCAGCATCCGTCAATTCGGTCATCAGCTCAGTCAGAGGTCCCTGGCCATTCTGTACCATGCAGACCACATTGCCCACCGAGCAGACGGTCATTTGCGCGCCATGGACTATCCAGCCCTGGGAAGGCGCCCAGCCGCGCATCTGCGAGAACAGGGAAACCAGATCCGTATTGCCGGACACCATGCGCCGGTACCATTGAGCGAATCTCGCCATTCTTTCCATCATGTCGGATGTCATCATTCCTGCTGCATCCATAATTGAGCCGTCATCCTGAAATCGGCACACGGCAACCACGCCATCGAGAACCAGCAATCTTTTCAGGGACATCCCGGACTCCCTCAGGCTTGGCAGGCTTGAATAGCCTTGAATGTCGCTTCGTAATCCACATCGCGGTTCCTGGCCACTACCCCGCAATTGCCGTTGACCACTGCGGACCATTCCAGCCCTATCATGGAAAATCCCTGCAAAGGTTCGAAGCCCTGCTGTCCGGTCAGCGCTTCCCACCCCCTGGCTTCCAGCGTCGCCACCGCCATGTTGGCCACGCAGGAATGCGCGAGCAAGTCCAAAATCCGGGGTGTGATCTCCGTGCCCTCTCGGATGCGGTGGTCCTTGAGGTCGCCTTTATCCGTATAGGTGAACGCAGCGAGTGATCCCGGCAGGTCCATCAGTTGATCGATATCCATGCTTTCCCTTTTTTCTCTTGGTTAATAGAGGGCTTCCTTCACATCCCCGCCAATTCTGGAATAAAGATTAACCAGCAGATCATCACCAACATCCCCGACTTTGGCCCGCAAGATGGTCATCACGTCATTCAACAGTTCGGGACGATTTTCGATGAATGCAAAATAATTGCCGATGTTGCATACGGTGACGTTCGCTCCCCGCACAACCCAGCCCTGTGCTGGCCGGCAACCGCAGTTCTCTGCAAAGGAATTGAAGATTTCCGACTGCATGTTGACGCTCATGGTATTTGAGCGGCACAGGATCGACGCCATGCGGGCAAATTCGTTGGTCAGCGCGCCTTCGAAGGAGAAGCGGTCGCCGCGGTATGCGAATTCACCCGCGGCAATCACTCCAGGGATGGCCATCAGCTGTTTGATAATATGCATGCGCGTTCCTCAAATGCTGCTCTGTTGTTTTGCCAAACCGTCCAGAAGACGCCTACAATGCGGCCCCGGCAACCACTGCTCTCGACCAAGGGAACGATCCCGGCGAGCGGTTCTCGGCGTTCAGGAACCTTCATCAATCCATTATATCTGCGACTATAGGGCCAGCATGCAACAACCTGCAATAGCCCGCCGTCCTGCGCCAATCAGGCGCAGACTGGCCTCAATGTTCTATGAGGGAGTGCTGCTGACCGCGGTCTGGATAACGGCAGGCTTTCTTTTTCTTGCCTTGCACAAAGATGTCACGTCCGGCGCCTGGCGGCTGGCTTTCCAGTTCTACCTGGTCGCCGTGACAGGGGTCTACTGCGTCGCCTTTTGGCGTTGGGGACAGACCTTGCCGATGAAGACCTGGCGCATCAGGCTAGTGAATGAAAAGGGACAGCCGCCGGGCGCGCGCCGCGCCCTGTTGCGCTACCTGCTCGCCATACCCAGCCTCTGCCTGCTTGGCATGGGCCTGCTCTGGGCCCTGGCCGATCGGGATCGCCAATTCTTGCATGACCGCCTGGCAGGCCTCTGGCTGGTAGATGTTCGATCGGAAAATCGACAGAA
This sequence comes from Thiobacillaceae bacterium, assembly GCA_035635075.1. Classification (GTDB taxonomy): domain Bacteria; phylum Pseudomonadota; class Gammaproteobacteria; order Burkholderiales; family Thiobacillaceae; genus DASQBT01. The sequence continues at coordinate 6,424 of DASQBT010000174.1, forward strand.
TCCTGGTTAGCGCTTTTCCACCCACCTGATGGCACCCAGCGCCAGGCCCAAGAAAAATACGGAAGGCAGCACTGCAGCCAGCAACGGCGGCCAATCATTCAACAGGCCGATATGGCCGAACAGGCGGTTAAGCAGTTCAAAGGCGAGGCCGGCCAGTATACCCAAAAACACGCGAATGCTTACGCCACCCGAACGCGGCGAATGAAAGGCAAAGGGCAAGGCCAACAACATCATGACGGGGGTGGCCAAAGGGAGAAACAGCTTGGACCAGAGCGCAATTTCATAGCGCGAAGATTTCTGCTTGTTGGCTCTAAGGTGCTGGATGTAATGATACAAGGTCGTGGTCGCCATCTTCTCGGGCGAGACCAGCAACACCGCCAGAATATCCGGGCTCAATACGGTATGCCAGTCCCTGTCTTCCTCCAATTTCACCCGCACTCCGCTTGCGGAGATCTGGCTTTCGGATGTGTTTTTTAACTGCCACTGCTGGTTGCCCAGCCACCTGGCCGACTCTGAGCGGCTGACAGACAGCAGATGCCACTGGTCATCAAAGCGATAAATCCGAATGTCTTTGAGTGTCGCATCAGGCAAGACCTCTCTGGCATTGATGAATGAGTTGCCGTCCTTCGCCCACAGACCGGAAACAAACTGCTGGACTACCACGGACTTGGTGGCAGTGAGCTTGATCTGCTGGGCAGCCTGCTCGGTCCACGGGGCCAGCAACTCGCCGTTCAGCAAGGCCAGCAGGGAAAATCCCAGACCGAGGACACCTAGGTAGGTCGCGACCTTCCAGGAAGAGAACCCCGATGCGCGCATGACATTGAACTCCGAGTTCATCACCAGTCTGGACATGGCAAACAGACTGCCGATCAGGGCCGCCACCGGCGCGCTTTCATAAACATGGCCGGGAATATTGAGCAACACAAACAGAAAGACTTTTGTCAGGCCATAGTCGCCGTGGCGCTTAATCTGACCCAGTTCATGCAAGAGGTCGAAGAAGGAAAACAGGACGATGAGTGCGAGAAAAACCAAGCCCGTGGCTAGCAGAACTTCACGCAACAAATAGCGCCCCAGCGTATTCATCTCAGTGGCGCTTGCTGAGCAGTGGCCGCAATCGGGTGCGGGCCAAAAACAAGATCACCAAGGTCAGCAGCATCGGCGCATGCCCGACCAGAAAACCCATCACGGTATTCATGCGTTCCTGTACCACCCAGGCCTGACCAACCGACTGGAGGTTGTTGTAGATGAAGTAAATCAGCAGCGCGCCAATCAGGCCAAAAGAACGTCTCGACCGGTTGTTCACCACTCCCAAGGGGATCGCCATGAGCGCCAGAATCAATGCGCTCACGGGAAATCCCAGGCGCCAGACCAGTTCCCCCTTGTATACTGGATCGGATGACTTCAGCAGCGCCGACAGGCGAGCCTGCTTGGAGCTTCTGTCCGTATCCCGTACCGCCCCCGGCTCCAGGCGTATCCAATAACGTTCGAATTCCATCGAGCTGAAGTCGCCCTGCCCTGGCGTTCCCTCATAGCGACGGCCATGCTTGAGTATCAGGTAACGAGCGCCATCTTCCTCCATCTGGTGCCGCCCTTCCTGGGCAACCACTATGCCGATCTTGTCATGATCCTGGGTTTGCAGGAACACTTCCTTGATCACGCCGGTAAAGGGGTTAAGGCCTTCGACAAAATAAACCCGCCTGCCGCCCTGGGTCTCTGCAAACAGGCCGGGAGTAATGAGTGCCGTTTCACTCCGGTTCTTCAATTCCTGCCGGTACTGGTCCTTCTTATTGAGCGACCAGGGAATCAATACAAGAGTCAAGGCAGTGATGATGAGAACCAGCGGCAGCGCCAACTGCAGGACTGGTCGTATCCACTGGTACAGGCTCAATCCATTATTCAGCCAGATCACCATTTCACTATCGCGCCAAAGGCGCGTGAATACCAACAGCACCCCTATGAAGAGGGCCATGGAAAGCAGTACCGGCAGAAAGTACAGCAGATTGAAGCCTAGGTAGGTAGCCACCGCTTCATTGGCCACCTCTCCACGGGCCGCATCGCCCAGCAGCCGGACAAACAGGGTGACCAGGGCGATGGCGATCAGCACCACAAGGATTCCGGCAACCGAGAGGGCCAACTCGCGCAGAAGGGTACGCCGATAAAGCATGGGTTCAGCCAATCACTTTGACGACAGCATGGGCATGGCAAATAATATGGCTGGACATTGATCTGAAGTGTTAATTTCTCCGCCTGAGAAAACATGGATAGCAAAGAAATCGATCCGGAATTTAGCATAAAAAGCCTTACGCCCGCGCATGCGCGCAGCGCTTGTGTGGTAGTGGGGGTATTCGAAACCGGCAAGCTGTCCGCGGCGGCCAAGGATATCGATCGGGCATCAAACGCCTATCTGTCCGGGATACTCCGTGGGGGCGACATGGACGGACGATCCGGAACGGTCCTGCTGCTGCACAAGGTTCCCAATATTGCTGCCGAACGCGTTCTCCTGGTAGGCCTGGGGAAGGCAGAGGAATTCAGCGAAAAGGCTTATCGTTCCGCAGTAAGCAGCGCAGTCCGCAGCCTGCGCGACACAGGTGCGACGGAAGGCGTCATTTATCTTTGCGAACTCGCCGTCGGCAAGCGCGATATCGCCTGGAAGGTGGAACAGGCGGCAATCCTGGCGCATGAAGCGTTCTATCGCTTCGACCAGCTCAAGAGCAAGGCCGCTGAACCCAAACGGCCGCTGAAGCATGTCACTCTGGGCGTTTCCACACCTGAAGCACTCAGCGGGGCCAGGGCTGCGCTCAAACAAGGGCTTGCCATTGCCCACGGCATGAAGTTCGCCAAGAACCTCGGCAACACACCGTCGAATATTTGCACGCCGGTTTATCTGGCGGATCAGGCCCGCAAACTGGCGAAAAAATTCGGCTTCAAATGCGAAATCCTGGATCAGGCTGCTGCCGAAAAACTTGGCATGGGTTCCTTCCTTTCAGTCGGCAAAGGCAGCGACAAACCGCCGCGTTTCATTATCCTCAAGCACGAGGGCGGCGCCAAAGCCGCCCCACCTGTGGTTCTGGTGGGCAAGGCCGTCACCTTTGACGCAGGGGGCATCTCGCTCAAGGCAGCGGCTGAAATGGACGAGATGAATTACGACATGAGCGGTGGCGGCTCGGTGCTGGGAGCCTTCCGTGCTATCGGCGAAATGGGGCTCAAGCTCAATGTCATCGGTCTGGTGCCTGCCTGCGAGAACATGCCGGATGCCAAGGCCAACAAACCCGGCGATATCGTTACCTCCATGTCCGGCCAAACCATCGAAATCCTCAATACCGACGCCGAAGGCAGATTGATCCTGTGCGACGCACTGACCTACGCGGAGCGCTTCAAGCCCGCGGCAGTGGTTGACATCGCTACCCTCACCGGCGCCTGTGTCATTGCCCTGGGCAACCACCCCAGCGGGCTGTTTGCCAACCAGGATGCTCTTTCCCAAGAGCTGGAACAGGCTGGCAACGAGGCTTGGGACCGGGCCTGGCGCCTGCCGTTGTGGGAAGACTATCAGGAGCAGCTCAAGAGCAACCTGGCTGACCTGGCCAACATTGGCGGCCGGCCCGCTGGCTCCATTACCGCCGCCTGTTTCCTGTCCCGCTTTGCCAAGAACTACCCCTGGGCGCACCTTGACGTGGCCGGAACAGCGTACAAGGGGGGGCGTGAAAACAAAGGCTCAACCGGACGCCCGGTTCCCTTGCTGGTACATTGGCTGCTGGGCAGGGAAAAGACCGCTCACACCCAGCCTTCGGCAGGCGGCGCGCACAAGGGCGGCACAGGCAGGCCAGCAAGAACCAAGGCATGACCGAAGTCGGGTTCTACACTTTCGCTCCGGAGAAATTGGCGATCATGCGCCAGTTGGTTGCCAAGGCCTATGGCCAGAAACTCAACGTGCTGATCCATACCATTGATCCGGCTCTGGCCGATAATGTAGATAGGATGCTGTGGGCCATTCCACCCTTGTCATTCCTACCTCATTGCCGGGACTCGGATGCCTTGGCTGCCCAGACGCCCATCCTCATTGGCGTCAACGCGGACAGCTTGGCGCATGCGGATGTCCTGATCAATCTGGACGACAGCTATCCCGCGCAATTCAGCCGCTTCGACCGAGTACTGGAAATCGTGACGGCGGACGAAGATGATCGTGCCCGCGGCAGGGAACGCTACAAGTTCTACCAGGAACGCGGATACTCGATCAAGACCCATGATATGAGGCATGCGAAATGAACCAGGACAGCCTGATGGGAAAATTCGAGGCGCTCATGCGCAAACACCGGGGGGGCGCCGAAGCAGTACTGACCCCGCCTTTGCAGAAGGAACGACAAACCCCTTCACCAGACGCATGGCTGCCTGTATTGACCGATGTGGTGCAGCGCGGTTCGCCTCCGCCCGCAATGGAGGAGCAGACTTTGCCGGCCGCGGCATCGCCTGATCCCGAGGCCGTTGCGGCAGAACAAGGTCTCGATCTTCCGCTGGCCGCGCCAGCGCTCGAAAGCCCCGATTCAGTTGAACCCTCCCCCGAGCCTGTCACTGTCCTGGAGCCCCCCGTGCCGCAGGAATCGGCAGCTGAAACGCTGGACGCACAAAGCGTCGCGAGCCTGCTGGATGAATTGGCGCCCAAGATCACCGGCATGATGCAGGAACAGGTTGCCGAAGAACTGCGCAAGAGCCTGGACCAGTCCATGGTCAATCTCATGGCGAATCTGAACGCCAATGTGGAAGAAATCGTACGCCAAGTAGTCGCGGAAAAACTCGCCGGAAAGGACAAGAAGTCCAGCTAGGCTAGGTCCTGCTTCCCCTCACCCCGCGGGTGCCACCTGCGCCTATGTATAATTCAATGTTTTGGTCTTCTGCCAACCATGGACCTCGCCAAATCCTTCGAACCCCGCGAGATCGAAGCTCGCTGGTATGACCACTGGGTAGCGGCCGGGTATTTTCAACCCTCCGGCAACACCGCCCAGCCCTCGTTCTGCATCCAACTGCCGCCGCCCAATGTGACCGGCACGCTGCACATGGGACACGCCTTCAACCAAACCATCATGGATGGTCTGACCCGCTACCACCGGATGCTGGGCCACAACACGCTTTGGCTGCCTGGAACCGACCATGCCGGCATTGCGACCCAGATCGTGGTCGAGCGGCAGTTGGAGAAGGAAGGGCTGACCCGTCACGACCTGGGCCGGGAGAAGTTCATCGGCAAGGTATGGGACTGGAAGGAACACTCTGGAAACACCATCACCCGGCAAATGCGCCGCATGGGCGACTCGGTGGACTGGAGCCGCGAATACTTCACTATGGACAGCAGGCTGTCCCATGCCGTTACCGAAGTGTTTGTGCGCCTGTATGAAGAGGGCCTGATCTATCGGGGCAAGCGGCTTGTTAACTGGGATCCGGTGCTGCACACGGCGGTATCCGACCTGGAGGTGGTGAGCGAGGAAGAAACCGGCTTCCTGTGGTACATTCGCTACCCCCTTGCCAATGGAAGCGGCCACCTGACCGTCGCCACCACCCGGCCCGAGACCATGTTGGGGGATGTCGCCGTTATGGTCCATCCGGAAGATGAGCGTTACCGTCGCCTGATCGGTCAAAGCGTGACCCTGCCATTGTGCGGACGCGACATTCCCATCATTGCCGACGAATACGTCGATCGGGAATTCGGCACGGGAGTGGTCAAAGTCACTCCGGCCCATGACTTCAACGATTATGCGGTGGGCCAGCGCCATGGCCTGCCCCAGATCAACATCCTCACCGCGGATGCAAGGATGAACGAGAACGCCCCGGCCCCTTACCGCAATCTCGAGCGGTTCGAGGCGCGCAAGCGCATCGTGGCGGACCTGGAGAGCCTTGGTCTGCTTGCCGAAGTAAAATCCCACGCGCTCATGGTTCCGCGTGGCGACCGCACCGGTGTGGCCATCGAGCCGATGCTCACGAACCAGTGGTTCGTGGCAATGAGCAAAGCCGATGCCTCCGGCAAGTCGATCACCGCCAAGGCTATCGAGGTTGTGGACAAGGGTGGGATCAGGTTTTATCCCGAGCAATGGATCAATACCTACAATCAATGGCTCAACAACATTCAGGACTGGTGCATTTCACGCCAGCTCTGGTGGGGCCACCAGATTCCCGCCTGGTATGACGAAACCGGCAATGTGTATGTGGCGCGGAGCGAGGAGCAGGCCCGTGCCCAGGCCGGGGGGCGGGCCCTGACCCGCGATTCGGACGTGCTGGACACCTGGTTCAGCTCTGCCTTGGTGCCCTTCTCCACTCTGGGCTGGCCGGATGAGACCCAGGATTTGCGCAGCTTTTTGCCTTCGTCTGTTCTAGTTACCGGCTTCGACATCATTTTCTTCTGGGTGGCCCGCATGATCATGATGACCACCCACTTTACCGGCAAGGTACCGTTCAAACATGTCTATGTGCATGGCCTGGTGCGCGACGCCGAGGGCAAGAAGATGTCGAAGTCCGAAGGCAATACCCTGGACCCCGTCGATCTGATAGACGGCATTCCGCTGGACAGCTTGTTGAAAAAACGCACTACCGGACTGCGCCGACCCCAGGATGCGCCTAAGGTTGAAGTTAAGACACGGAAGGAGTTTCCCGACGGTATTCCGGCTTATGGCGCCGATGCCCTGCGCTTCACCTTTGCCTCCCTCGCCACTCCGGGCCGCAACATCAACTTCGATCAGAAGCGCTGCGAGGGCTACCGCAATTTTTGCAACAAGCTGTGGAACGCAACCCGTTTCGTGCTGATGAATTGTGAGGGCAAGGATGTCGGACTGGATGATATGTCTCTGGCTCTGGAATACTCGCCCGTGGACCAATGGATCATCAGCCGACTGCAGCAAGCCGAGCAGGAAGCTCGCAGCGGCTTTGAAGCATATCGCTTCGACTTGGCCGCCAAGGCCATCTATGAATTCATCTGGGACGAGTATTGCGACTGGTATGTGGAACTCGCCAAGGTTCAGCTGCACTCCGTCAATGTGGCCCAGCAACGCGCCACACGGCGCACCCTGATCCGGGTGCTGGAGACCGCCCTTCGTCTGGCCCACCCGATCATTCCCTTTATCACCGAAGAACTCTGGCAAAGGGTCGCCCCTCTGGCTGGTAGCAGCGGCGACTCCCTCATGGTTCAGCCCTACCCGGCACCGGATCAATCCAAGATTAATCCCACGGCTATGAGCTTCATGAACGAGTTGAAAGTTCTGACCAATGCGGTGCGCACCCTCCGTTCCGAAATGAAAATCAGCCCGGCGGAAAGGCTGCCCCTGATCGTACAGGGCGAGGAAGACGGAGTGGCTGAGCTCATGCCCTATGTTGCAGGCTTGGCCCGGCTGTCTGACGTGATCTTCAACCCGCCCCACACGCCCAGCGGTCTGCCGGTTCAAGTTGTGGGGGAATACCGGCTCATGCTCAATGTTGCATTCGACATGGCGGCCGAAAAGGCGCGGCTGGAAAAGGAATTGCTCAGGCTCCAAGCGGAAATCGCCAAGGCCAAGTCCAAATTGGCCAATTCCACTTTCGTGGTCAAGGCGCCCGCACCCGTTGTGGCGCAGGAAGAGCAGCGCCTCAAGGATTTTTCATCCAAGGCCGAAAAGCTAGCCGGCCAATTGGCCATCCTGCGTTAGCCTGCAAAGAACCGCGGCCCCGCTATGCCGGCCGGCCCAGATAGCCCTGAACCCGCAACGCAGATCTTGCCAATGGCCTACTTGGGTACGCCGCCTGCGACCTCGGTCAAGGTCCGCAAAATGTCATTGGGTGTGGACGCGATGCGCATGAAATGTCCCATGGACAGGGCGGGAAAAGCCACGGCTATGCGGAACCGGCCGTACAAGGCCTGCACCTGATTGTTCACGACAAAGAGTTCATAGGGCAGCGCTGCAATCTGGTCCTGCCCGCCGATCCTGGCTACCCAGCGGCCATCGCCCAGGGTCTCGTCGTTCATGCCCACGCCAAAGACGGCGATCTTCTTTTCGGGCATCACCACTTCATACACCTTCACGGTATGGCCAACGCCTTTGCCCAGATTTTCACGCACAGTCTTGAGCGCTTCGTCAAAACTCGCATAATTGGCCAGAACATTCTTGTCATCGTCGAATCGTTCCATGCCGATCAGGTAACGGTACCTGGGCAAATCCGCAGCTGCCTCATCGCCCCCGAATGCACCGCGCGCGCCCAAAACCTTGGCCAGTTTGTTCTGCACATCTTGAACCGTATGCTCTGCCTGGGGAAACTCGCTGCGGAAATAGGCGCGGTACCAGTAATCCGGATTCATATAAGACACATCGCCATCCGACTTGATTCCTACGCGGATCGCTGCCCCCACGATGCTGGTGCCGCCCAGTCGACGAATCTCATTGAGCAATCCTTCGTCAGTTACCACGACCACGCAGTAGTCCTTTAGTTGTTGGGGACAGTATTGGCCCAATACTTGGAAGCCCCCAGCTTTGAGCTTGGTCTCCGCGGTTTCGACCACTTGACGGATGTCGCCACCCTTCAACCGTTCGGCCAGAATGTAAGGAGCAATTGCCATGGCCACAGTTGGTATGGCCAGCCACATTGTCAGTGCAAACAGTAGTTTCTTCATCCGTAGACCGTTAGTAATTCAGGTAGCTGTATATTATGCCAAAAAAAAGGCCGGGTACGAGCCCCGGCCAGTGTTTCTCAGGCTTTCGCGGCTTACATCTTCATGCCGTAGGCGATGCCGATCGAGTCCTGGTACATCTTGATCTTGTCCGTCCCTCCGTTAGGGCCGAAGCCGAATGGGTCAAATCCAGACACGTCGTTCTTGAACGCATGCATATAGGCGACCGTGACTTCACCACCGGACGCCAGTGTATAGGTTAAGCCTAGGGTTGCATGGTCCTTGACGACAGCCGGTGCAAGGATATTGAATACAACCTCGCCGCAATTGGCCCCCAACGGGTTGGCGCAGGTGTCGCCCGTGATGGGGTTATCGGTATGGTTGTAGCCTGCGCGGAAGGTCCACTGGTTGCTGTACTTATACTCGGCACCTAGTTTCCAGACGTTCACATCGTCCCAGCCGAATCCGGGACCATTGTTGGTGCCCAAAAGATTGCCAGTAAACAAATTTGACACCGGATTTGCGATAGACGCGACTTTGCTGTAGTTGATGCGCTGGTAATCCAGGGCAAGCAGGATCTGTGGGGTAGCCTGCCATGCCACGCCAAGGTTGTAGTTCTCGGGAATGTCAAAACCGCCTTGTTCGGCGAACAGTCCTTGGTACTTGTCAAATTCCTGAAAGTTCATCTTCGATGCGTAAGCTGCACCAAGGGTCAGGGTTGGAAGAATTCTTCCCTGATAGCCGACTCGCACGCCGTAACCGAAGGAATGGTCATTGCCATTGTTGGTCAGGTTGGACGGCGAACTGGAGAAACCTGAAAACGCTTGCAAGCCATACGCCTTGAAAATCTGATAACCGATTAGCGGCGAGATCCCGATCGCATGATCAGGAGTGATCTTGTAAGCAGCGGTGGGAGCGACGATGAGTTGCATCAGGTTAACGCCTAGCTTGCCACTTCCGCCCAGCAGATTCGTGTTACCAAAGGCTGCAAATGCGGGATAGTTTGTGTTCATCCCGCCATTGCCGTACACCGAGACGCCCAGCGCAAGATTCGGGTTAAGCATCTTGTTGTAGCCGAATTGGGGAATAAGGAAATAATCGCTGTTGCTGTCCACGCTGGCATCCAGCCCGCCCGAACCGTCCCGGCTTGCCGAACGCCTGGGGCTGAAGAGTTCAATTCCCGCATCCAGCCTGTCGCCAACAAAAGCCATGGACGCCGGGTTGTTGGCGCCGCCAAAGGTGTCATCGGCCATGGCGGTAGACGCGCCCCCCATGCCTTGGGCCTTCATGCCGTATCCGTGGGAGAAATAGCCGTCGGTGGCCTGTGCTGCGCCGGCCGCGGTGGCTAGGGCAATCAATGCGGTAAGTTTCTTGATCTGCATGCTTTGGTACCTAAATGCAAGTGGGGAAAAATGATATTGAAGAGTAGGAATAAAGACCACTCGCGTGAAATGCTAACTCAAGCCGAGAAATCTTTGCTGTCTTAGGGGCACTTTTGCCAATAAAACTGATCGAGGCTTAGACGAACGTTGTTATCCAACGACACTGCTTCAGCCATCGCGCGTCGCAGGGCTGCTTATGGATCAAAAAAAGCGAGGCAACCACCCCGCTTCATTTGGCATAAGTGCCTTGAAACAATCAGATAAACAGGCAGATATCAGTTTCGCCAGCAAATTCGAAAAACGACGCCGCACCGACAAAATCGAGGCCGCTGATGAAATCGTCGTGGGAGAAACCGAACAACTCAACGGTCATCTGGCAGGCAAGGAACTTGACGTCCGCTTCCTGACACAGGCTGCGCAGTTCGGCGATGGTTGCCACGCCGTTGTTCTTGATAGTCATCTTCATCAGGCTGGTGGCCACATTCTCGTAGCCGGGAACCAGCGACTGGATGGCGTTCGGAATATTCCAGTTGATGTCCTTGAACCACTTGGGCCCGAATGGCATCTTCATAGGCATGCCCGGGTTGCCCAACGGGCTGACCTTGAGGAAGGAAACGTCCTTGCGCAGCAGCTGGAGGCCATAGAAGGTAAAAAACATTTGCACCTCATAGCCAAGTGCAGCAGCCGTGGAGGCCAGGATAAACGGCGGATAAGCCCAATCCAAGGTACCCTTGGTTGCAATGATCGCCAGCTTTTTGGTGTCCATAATCGTTTCTCCTCGTTTCGTCAGTTAGTCCGTCCAGCGAATCCTGTAATTATTTCTTCTTCATGAAAAAGGTATATTCGCCACCAGCTTCAGCGGAGGAAATCAATTCGTTACCGGTTTGCTTGGCAAACGCAGTCATGTCCTTCACTGAACCGGGATCGGTGGCAATCACCTTCAATATGTTACCGGCGGACAGTTCTGCCAGAGCCTTCTTGGTGCGCAGAATAGGCAAGGGGCAGTTCAAGCCGCGGGCATCCAACTCTTTATCGAAGTCCATTGATCTAATCTCCGTACAAAAAAATGTTGATATTAATAAATAATGTACTACTAAACATCACGCACGCCTAATAATATTGCAAATATAGGCTTGCGAAAAAGAAATCACGCTGCCAACGCTTTGCCGGATCGAGCCCAATCCATAATTCCCCCACGCAGATTATGGACATTGGTCATGCCTTGCTGCGCCAGAAAAGCGCTGGCCTGAGCCGATCGGGCACCGGATCGGCAGTACAAGACCAACGGATTTTCCTGCTCGAGTTCATGGATGCGAAACGGCAGCAAATGCATGGGGATGTGCACAGCGCCTTCAATCCGGGCCTGAGCTACCTCCGCATCTGAACGAATATCCACCAGCATCAGGGGTTGACGCATACGCATCATCTCAAGCTGATTCGCGTCGATATCCATATATCCGTACTGAGACCCAAACATGCTTCGCGCTTCTCCGCAATATCTATATTAAAGTTTGTTAATATACCGAAGAATCCATTAGATATGCAAGTGCTTTCTATTGGAAGCAGCGGTTGTGCACTTCGCCCCGATGCGTCCTGGCTTGATCAGGCCGACTTGTGTCACCAAGATCGAGCGTAATGTGATCAATCGCGGCGGGTGCGCGATATATCCGTCACATGACAATCAACCCAAGCAGAAGTACCTCGATCCATCAGGATCCGCTACTCCCGAATCCATTGTTACGGTTGACTCGCCGCGTCTGCCGCAATTGCCGGATCAAGGGCTTTCATTGCCTGATCATGGCTGAGAAAAACCTGCCCGCGCAGATGCGTCAGGAAATGCGTGTTTCTTAGTTTGTCCATCACCGGGCCTTTGACTTCGGACAGATGCAGGGTCACACCCATATCCTTGAAGCTGGTCTCGATGCTCTCCAGGCTTTCCAGCGCACTTGAATCAATGTCATTGATCGCACTGGCCTGCAATACCACGTGCTGCACTCCGGGACGCTCCGTCACCAGCGCCAGCAAGGCATCTTCCAAGTAACGCGCATTGGGGAAATACAGACTTTCATCCACGCGCAGCGACAGAACGGAGTCGCTCTGGATCACGTTGTGGCGCAGGATGTTGCGGTAATGATCGGTGCCGGGAACACGTCCCGTAACTGCAATATGCGGCTTGCTGATCTTTGCCAGCAGCAGCAGGATGGAGAGTATCACCCCGGCCAATACACCAAGTTCCACGCCCGCCGTCAGCACGACAATGATCGTAGCCGCTACCGCTGCGAAATCGGCTTTGGAATAGTTCCATACCTCGCGCAAGATATCGAACCTGACTAGGGACAGCACCGCGACGATAATGGTGGCGGCAAGCGTGGCTTGGGGAAGGTTGGCAAGATAGGGCGTAAACGCTACCGTCACGATCAATATTCCGACCGCGGTGAATACCCCGGCCAGCGGCGTTTCCGCACCGGCGTCGAAATTGACCACCGAACGCGCAAATCCCCCGGTGACGCTGTACCCTCCGGAGAGCGCGGATGCAATATTGGCTGCGCCCAGGCCCATCAACTCCTGATTGGGGTCGATGCGCTGGCGGCGCTTGGCTCCCAGGGTGTGCCCCACCGATACCGACTCGACAAAGCCGATCAAGGCAATCAAGAATGCCGGCAGCAGCAGGGATTTGACTTGCGCCAGATTCAGCGACGGCAGCGTTAGCGAAGGCAGGCTGGCAGGAATATGTCCAACCACCTTCACGCCCTGTGTCTGCAGATTAAATAGTGATACCACAAGTGTGGAGACGATTACCGTCAACACCGGCCCGGCCTTGACTGCGATATCCGCTGCGCGCGGCGACAGCCCGGCTGCGCTGAGCGCGGCTTTGCCATACTTGCGCACCGCGAGCAAAAATATCAGACACGCGGCGCCAATAAGCAGGGTGATCGTATGCGTCGCAGCCAGTGCGCCGGACAGGCTGGCGATAATAGCCACGAGCGTGTCGCCCTTGGCGCTGACGCCGAATAGATACTTGATCTGGCCGGCAGCAATCAGGACAGCCGAGGCGATGATGAAACCCGAGACCACAGGATGGCTCAGCAAGTTGCCGATCGCGCCGGCGCGAATCAGCGACAGGACGACCAACATGGCGCCGCCAAGAAATGCCAGCAAGATCGACGCTTCATAAAACGCCGGTGTGCCAGGCATGGCCACATGACCCGCAGCGGCAGCCGACATGAGGGACGCCACCGCCACCGGCCCGACCGCCAGCGTGCGACTGGTGCCAAACAGCGCATAGGCTACCAGCGGCAGGATGCTGGCGTACAAACCGATTTGCGGCGGCAGATTGGCCAGCATGGCATAGGCCAGGCTCTGCGGAATCAACATCAGGGTCACGATGACCGCTGCAATCATGTCATTGGCGAACCACTCACGGTGATACTGGCGTCCCCAGTCCAGCCAGGGCAAGTACCGGCCCAGCGCGCCTGTACGATTTGACATTCTTCTCCCTTTGCGTAGCCGAACAAGACGTTAATGGATCCTACTTCTGCCTGACCCAGCCATCGTATAAAGCAATTGTACGGTCAGAGACGCCACGCTCGATCAGCGATTGACCATCGGGTTTGCCGTCGGAGCCCCCTACCAAAGGAATTGGCCAAACTGCTTAGACGACGTTGAGTCCAAACTGATGGCCGCCGCGGAGACCGGACATTCCCGCCGCTTGGACGCGAATGTCGTCTGCCCCGCCGCGAGGGGCCGATTTAGGCTATAGGACCCGACCCTTGCTACCTCATGCAGATGCCGATGACGTCGAACACGCCCTGGCGTCCTGGTTCCAAGGCATCTTGGCCAGCAGCATCGCCATGCCGCAGGTATCGGTGATTCCCGCGAAAACCATGCCCGCGCCCATAAAACCGACCAAAATCAGGCCCAGCGGCTGGCCGGCCAGCACCACGGCAGCACCGACAAGCGCCATGGAACCGGCGATGATACGCACCTGCTGTTCCAGTCCGAGCGCCTTCTTGCCTTTTTCAATGGGCAGGCCGGCGGACTTCCATGCGTCGGTGCCGCCTTCGACCTGCACCATGTTGGAAAAGCCGGACTCACGCAACTTGTCCATGGCCTTCTGCGCGCGCACCCCGGACTTGCAAATGAAATAGACCGGGCTGCCATTGCAGTAGGCCAGCGCGCCCGGTTCCAGCTTGTCCAGCGGGATGTTGACCGCGCCCTTGGCGTGGATGGCGCCGAATTCGGCGGGGGTGCGCACGTCGATCAGGTTGACGACGCCTTGTTTTTGCTGATTGGCCAGTGCACTGGCGCTGATAGTTTGCATTTGAGTGTCCTTTGGTTAATTACGAACGATGGGTGAAGCGGTCCCGCCAACCAAATTTGCCGGAACGGCGATGTCAATCAGGCGCGGCGTGGGCAGGTTGAGGGCGTTCATGATGCCGATAAACTCTTCCCTGCTCCTACCAGCCAAGCGCGGATTGAGCGCCTTCTCCTCGCCGATGCTGCTGACCCGACGGCCTTTGTAATCATGGCCGGGATAGACCAGCACTTCATCTTCCAGGTTGAACAGTTTCGCGGTGATGCTGTGGTACAGCAGGTCGGGATCGCCAGCCTGAAAGTCGGTGCGCCCGCAGCCGCCGATCAAAAGCGCGTCGCCGGTGAACACGCGGTCGCGCCATAGGTAGGAAACGCTGCCATGGGTATGGCCCGGGGTAGCGATGATGCGGATCACCTCACCGCCGAAACGGATCTCGTCGCCGTCATTGAGCTGATGGTCGAAGCCGCTGGCCTTGCATCCGTCGCCCACGGCGGACTGGGCGCCGGTAGCCGCTTTGAGCGCGTTGGCTCCGGTCACATGGTCGGCATGCACGTGGGTGTCGAGCACCCAGACCAATTTGAGGTTGTTCTCCTCCAGCAGCGCGAGGTCACGCCCGACCAGCTCATACACAGGGTCGATCAGCACTGCCTCGCCGGAATCGGCAGCAATCAGGTAGCTATAGGTGGAAGAAACCGGGTCGAATAGTTGCTTGAACAGCATGGTGCATCCCCTTTGAATGTGAGTTGAACGATGGGATGCATTCTAGGGAGGCGGCAGGGAGCTGTATGCGACTTTGGTCGCACAACATAAGAGATTTCTAATTGACTCAGAAACGGTCCTCAAAGAGGTTTGCAGGTATTGTCAACTCGGGCGCTCGGCAATCGCCTTCAGGCCCTCTGGATCGAGCACCCGGATGCGCTCCCTGCCCAAAGCCACCAGCCCGCGCTGTTCGAAGTTTTTGAGGAGCCTTCCGACAATGTCACGGACAGTGCCCAAACGGTCGGCAAGTTGAGCCTGGGATCCCCTGGTTTCCGGCGCCGCGTCCAGCAGAATTGCTGCCAGCCGCTGATCCAGCTTCTGGAAAGCGATGGCCTCCACCAACATCATCAGATCGGCCAGCCGCTGGCTGAACTGACTGAAGACGAAGTCGCGGAAGGCTTCGTTGCGGGCTAGCAGCCGTTTGAATATGGACGGCGGGATAGTGAACATGAGCAAGTCGGTTTGCGCGATGGCGGCGGCTGTGTAGTTGGCCTTGCCCAGCAGGCAACTGGTGGAAATGAGGCAGCTTTCGCCGGGCTGTAGACGGTACAACTCCACCTCACGTCCACTTGCGCCGAGCTTGACCACTCGGACAGTGCCTGACAGCAGCACGGAAAATCCCGTGCATGGGCTGTTGGTGCTAAACGGAGAGCCGCCCTTGGCTACACGGCGTACGTGACTGCCCTGCATGGCTTCATCGATGTCTGCCGGCGGCAGGGATTGGAAGATGGGAAATTGCTCCAGGAGCTGTTTACTGATGTCCATCCCCGGCTCCGTGGACATAACGGCTTGGCTCGGATAACCCGTTCCCCGCAGAATCGGTTTGGGGGCCGTGGCTTTCCAGGTTCATCATGTAGCCCTCGCGGGTCAGGGCGCCAAGGTCGGGGCGGGATCGCAGGCTGAGCATGCCTCTGACCCGCTCCAGCGAGTCATAGTCCCTCGCTTCCATCCACGCGCGCACGCCATCAAGCATTTCGCTGAGCCGTGCGGGTCCATGTTGCAGCAAAGCGCTGGCCACGTTCACTACATCCGCCCCTGCCAGCAGCATCTTCAGGGCGTCCTCCCAAGTATAAATGCCGCCGCTGGCGGACAGGTTGAGTCCCACCCGGCCGTGCAGCAGCGATATCCAGCGCAAAGCCAGCAGCCGCTCTGTAGGACCGGAGAGAAGGTGTTGGTCCGATGGGGCGAGCGTCTCCAGATCGATGTCCGGCTGAAGAAACCGGTTGAACAGCACCACGCCGTCGGCCCCCGACGCTTCCAGTTTCTGTACGAAAGCGGGCAGTGCGCAGAAGTAAGGCGAGATTTTCATGGCGATCGGCAGAGACACCGCTTCGCGCAAGGATTTGAGCAAGTAGAGAAAGCGAGCTTCTATGGTATCCGGCGTCTGCGCAAAATCGGCCGCGATATAGTAAACATTGAGCTCGATGGCGTCGGCGCCTGCCCTTTCAATCTCCCGGCCCACTTCAACCCAGCTTGACATTCCGACGCCATTCAGCGATGCGATGACCGGGATATCCAGTGCGGCCTTCAGCGCAGAAAGTTGTTGGAGATACTGCTCCAGCCCGCTGCGGTAGTGAAAATGTGTAACACTTAAGCCGGCCGCCGCAACATGAGCAATGGCCTGGTCTATCACCCGGCGTTCCATCTCATTTGATTCCGCGGCCATCTCTTCCTCAAACAGTGAATACATAACCAGGGCTGCGGCACCGGCATCCTCCAAGGCACGGGCCTGATCTAGGCTGCGCGACAGTGGCGAAGCAGAGGGCACCAGGGGGGTCTTGAGCTTGAGGCCCAGGTATTCAGTTGACAATTCAACCATGCTCGACTCCTGTCACAATGACTCCCACTGGCAAAGAAAGTATGCGTAATTATGGATCGGGAAAAGACTTCAGTGCTATGTGAACGAACCGCATTGGGTCTTGCAGCGCAACAACCAATCCACCTCTTGGCAGCCATTTCCGCGACGGGCAGACTGTCCCGTCGTCGGGATCCGTAAGCATTCGAGGCCGATCGACGCCAGGATCCATCTACTTGCTCCGCGTATGCTGGCGCGTCGATATGTGTGGTGAACCCCCCGTCGGGTCGAAAACAGGAGTTGATCCGGATTGAACTACCCCTCTGGAATCCAAACCACGAGGGACGGAACTACTCAGCGAGCATCTCCTGGATCAGAAGCCAGCCATCACCCTCATCCCATTCGGTCGCTCCGGCCAGCGCATACCGGACCCGTCCCTGCTTATCAACAAGAAAACTTGTGGGCATGGCAAAAACCTTCCAGCGTCTGGCCGCCTCGCTGTCCGGATCAAGCAGAATGGGAAAATCCGGGCGGATCTCCTTCAGGAAGGACTCGGACTCAGCTCTGGATTCACCGGAATCCACTGCCAGGATTACGAATGATTTGCCCCCCAGCCTCTGCATTAGACGTTGCATGGAAGGCATTTCCTTACGACACGGCGGACACCAGGAAGCCCAGAAGTTTATCAAGACCACCCGCCCCTTGTAGGTAGCGAGATCGTGCTTGCCGCCCTCCGGATCTATTGCCGCCAGCACCGGCGCGACCCTGGGGTCCAGCTTCCGAAAGTCCGTTGCCCACGCGGGAAATGCCAGAACGCACGCCAATCCCAATAGAACCGCCAACCTGGATATCATGGCTTAGTCTCCTTTGCCAGACGAGCCCAGATCAGATCGCCGAGCTTCTGACTCATTTCGACCTCATATGCGCTCGCGTCCTGGCGCGCCCAGAAACCCTCCCGCACACGCTCCAGGACCTCATCGTTGACCACAGCCCCTTCCTTGCGAAGCGCCTCAGCCTGACGATCGAGCCAGGCGATTCCGGCTGAATGGCGCGGTTGCATGATATACAGATGGCCGCCCGCCAGGTTTCCCAGTTCCAGATACCGAACCTCCTGCAAAGGCTCTGCCTCTTCATACAGGTTGGGGTGCACCAAGACAAAATCGAGCTGCTGAGGCCGGCCCTCCTGTTTCTGCCATGAACCGTAGGCCCTCAGCAACGGAACGGCAGCTCGCCCCAAGGCGACTACAGCAAGCTTCTTATCTCTGCCTGCCAAGCTGAGCAGAGCGCGCATATCGGCTGGTGGCACGTGGTCCAGACCCCTCCGCCCAGCGTCCAGCATGTAGCTGAAGGTCAGATCTATCATCCAGACTTCGACTCCGCGCTCTGCCAGTCTGCTTGCTGCCAGCGATTCGGCTTCCCCCTGTCCGCGCTCGGATGAAACCCAGATCAGCCGTATATTGCCTTTGGCGGGGTATCGGACATAATCCAGCCGTTCGCCTGAGGGGACAGGAATCTGCAGATGCTGAGGTCCCGAGACCGTCGGGCGTTCAGGGCTGGCATACGAGGCTACCGAAAAAAGTGCCAGCAGAAGCAAGAAACGCTGCATCATCCGCTTCCAGCCCATGCATGGAAGCACACTCACTCAGCCCCTGCCTGCCAGTGCCCCGACTTGCCGCCCTGCTTTTCCAGCAGCCGCACGGACTCGATGCGCATGGCACGGTCGATCGCCTTGCACATGTCGTAGATAGTGAGCAGCGCCACGCTCACGCCGGTCAGCGCTTCCATTTCCACGCCGGTCTTGCCAACGGTTTCTGCCGTTACCCTGCAGCTTATGCTCGAACTCGCGGAATCCAGCTCGAATTCCACACTCACTCTGGTCAATGCAATCGGATGACATAGCGGTATCAGGTCTGCCGCGCGCTTGGTCGCCTGGATCGCGGCGATCCGCGCCACTCCAATCACGTCCCCTTTTTTTGACGCTCCGGACTGAATCGCCTGCAGGGTCCCTGCCTTCATGACGATGCGGCCGATGGCTGCCGCCACACGCCGGCTATCTGTCTTGCCTCCCACATCGACCATGACGGCCCGGCCCTGATCATCGAAATGGGTAAGGTCTTTCATTGTTACACTCCCGTCTGGGAACCTGAATCGAATCAAGCTATCTTAACATCGTGAAATACCAAGCCTTGCTGTCCCTGCTCTTGACCTTTGCGCTGGCTTCGCCGGTGACTTATGCCAATGATCTGCCCGATCTGGGCGAGTCGTCCCACGTATATCTCACCGACAAGCAGGAACAAACCCTGGCCCGATCCATCATGCAGGAGATCTACGCGGATCCACATTATCTTGATGACCCGGTAATCGAAAGCTATCTGAACGATTTGGGCTATCGGCTGGTTTCGCACAGTCCCGGCAATAAGCGGGCTTTCGACTTCTTTGTGTTGCAGGACCCGACGGTCAACGCTTTTGCGCTCCCCGGTGCGCATATCGGCGTCCATACCGGACTTATCCTGACGGCCGACAACGAGTCGGAACTGGCGGCCGTTCTGGCGCACGAAATCTCCCACGTCAACCAGAATCACCTTTACCGAATGATCGCCAACCAGGAAAAGAGTTTTTGGCCCACCATGGCCGCACTGGCGGTCGCCATCCTTGCCTCCCGATCCAACCCCAATGTCGGAAGTGCCGCCATTGCAGGGAGCCAGGCCCTGAGCATGCAGAACCAACTCAGTTACACGCGTGATTTCGAGCGGGAAGCGGATCGTATGGGCTTCGATGTGCTGGAGAACGCCGGCTTTGATCCGCACGCGATGGCAAGTTTTTTCGAACGGCTGCAGCGCGCCAACCGGCTTTATGAAACCAACGCGCCAGCCTATCTGCGTGACCACCCGCTCACCTCTGAACGCATAGCGGATATCGAGTCCCGCCTGGAAAACGTGCCCTACAAGCAATATCAGGACAGCAGCGAGTTCCAGCTTGTGCGCGCGCGGATCAAGTCCATGGATGGAACGCCGCAGGACGCCATCGCCTTGTTTCAAGGCCAGCTTCGCGAAAAGAAATACAGCAGCGAGGCCGCCGCCGTATATGGCTTGGGGCTTGCATATTTGCGCGCGAACCAAGTCGATGCGGCCGAAAAAACAGCCGAGAAGCTGGCCAAGTTGGGCGAGAGTCCGCCGGTCTCGCTGCTGCTGGCCGATGTCGCGGCGAAGTCCGGCAACCTGGATCTGGCCTTAACCCGATATCGCGCCGGCCTGAGCCGCTACCCTGCCTACCGTCCCCTGGTGTACGGCTATGCGAAAGCCCTGCTGGAAGGCCACCGTGCCCAGGAAGCGCTTAATTTCCTCAAGGCCAAGACGGTAGCCCGATCGGACGACTTGCGTCTATGGAAACTGCTCGGTCGCACGCATGCCATGCTGGGCCAGCGGCTCGCCAGCCATCGTGCGACTGCGGAAGCACTGGCACTGAGCGGCGATTTGCGGTCGGCGATCGAGCAGCTCAATCTCGGGCTTAAAGCCGGTGACGGCGACTTCTATGACATGTCCTCTACCGAAGCCCGGCGCAAGGAATGGCAAGCAATCCTGGCAGAACAGGCCAAAAAGTAACCCTCCTGCTGGTATTAATTTACCGC
>DASQBT010000175.1:0-17123 GCA_035635075.1 Thiobacillaceae bacterium
TTGCGCGGCGTCTTGTAAGTAGTGTTCTGCTTCGGCCAGGGCAGTACCCGCGCCATGTTGTCGAACGACTCTTTGGGCGTGTCGATCAGGCGCTGCAGGTTGGCCGCGGCGCGTTCGTTCCACAATGACAGCCAGCCCCCGGCGGGGCGCGTGGCAAGCTCGCTGGCGTCGATGTGGGGCACGCCGGCCGACTTCATGAAGCCCAGATGCTCGGCCCACAGCTTGCGGCGCAGCTTGTCGACCACCGGGCTCGTGCCGTCGCTGTTGATGAAGCAGCCATTGACCTCGATGGCGCGCTGCTGGCGGAACAGGTCGAAGCCGAGGAAGCCGTTGAGCTTGTCCCACAGCAGCATGGAATCCAGCGACAGGCCGTCGAGGTTGGCCGAGCCAATGGTGGCCCACTGGTTGTCGACCACTGCTGCCTTGGCGTGCACGTAGATGGGCAGCATGCGCGGGCGCGAAGGGAGCTGACCTTCAATGTCGGGCGGCGCGTCGTGGGTCCAGCGCGTGAACACGCCAAACCACTTGGGCTTGCTCGCGTCTTCGCCGATCGCCTCACGGATGCGATGGATCAGCCGGCGCTGCTTGAACGGGTAGAACGGCACGTCGGGTGCGATATTGCACACCACAATCACCTGCAAATCCGGCTGGGGCGTGCCGTCGGCCTTCGGCGGCCGGTTGCGCCTGGTCTTGATCGCGCCGACGATGGCCTCGCCGATCGCGTCGTTGGTGAAGTACTGAGTCTCGATATAGACGAAATCCTCGGCCGCGGCGATGGCGCGCTGATACGCTTCGAGGATGCCCTTCTCGCCGTCCTCCGGTATGCCGGGCACATCCTTGAAGCGCCCCGAGCTCAGGGTGCGCACGATCTGCACGTCGCACACGCCGTCCTCTTCGAGCGCCGCGTCGAGATCCGCGAGGCTTGGGGCCGCGGCGGGGACCGGGCCGGAGCCCGGCGGCGCGGCTGCGCCGATCGGTTCGGTCGGACCGGGAAACGAGATCAGCTCGTCGTTCGGGCGCACCGTGTCCCACAACAACTTGAGCGTCTCCTGTAGGTGCGCTACCGCCGGCCCGCTCATGGCGAAGCCGGCATCGTGCTTGGGGAAGCCATCGGACGCGCCGCGGATCGGCGCGTCGATTTCATGGTCGTGGGTATCGAAGTAACTTTGGCCGAAGGGCGAGCCGATCGACAGCGCATAAGTCCAGTCGGCAACCACCAGCTTGGCGTGCATCACGCCGGCGGTGGTGAGCACCGGCTGCTCGAAGGGCGCGGCCTTGATCCTGGCGCCGTTGGCGTGCGCGAAATAGGTGTCGACTTCATCGGCGTCAGTGAACTCTTCGTCCAGCATGGCGGCGGTGCGTATGCCCTCGCTCCCGGCGAGGGGGAGTAGCAGCGCGCCGACAGCGATCTTTACGAACAGCGGGACTTTGACTGCATTGAGGACGATGCGCACGTCCACGCCGCGGCCGGCGGCATCGACGAGCAGCCGCTCGGGGCGCGCATCGCCGGCCACCGAACCGGCGATGCGCGGGCTCTGGGCGTCCGGCTGCGTGCCCTTAAAATCGAAGATCAGCTTGGTTGGCTCCTGGTTGGCGTCGGGGATGAAGGCCTCGGGCAGCGGAAAAAAGAGCTGCGACATCGCGATTGCCTGCTTTGCCTCGCGCATCAACTTGGCCGCGTGGCGGAACGCATCCTCGTCCATCAGCGTGGTGACGCGATTTCCGGGCTTGAAGCCCCAGCCAAAGCCGGTGGGCGACTGGATGGAAGTTTCTCCGGTGCCCAGCGTGACCAACAGTCCGAAGGCGTCGGCGTCGCGCACCACATAGTCGGCGGCGCGGTCGAGAATCTCGTCGTTGATGTCGCTCATGACCTCGCGCCCGTCGGAGGTCTTGAATGGAATGCGCCGTCCAGTGAAGTCCTCGACCGTGAGTTCCAACGTGCGGTGGCCATCGGTCGAGTCGCGCCGATAGTTGAACTCCACCAACCCGTCAGGGTGGGTGATGACGGTGCTGCCGAGCGCGTCGCTGCCGATCAGCGACTTCTCGCCATGCAGGGTGACACGAAAGCCGATCAACGGCTTGCTGCGGCCCTGTGCGTCGAAGCCGTCGCTGATGAAGCGGCCGATGAAGCGGGTACTCATCTGGCGCGGGCGTTCAGGCGTGCGGCCGGACCCGGCCCGGCGCCACGAGGAAGACTACGGAACCGAAGTCTGCAAGGCCGCTCGCGGTGCTGATACGGCGGGTGTGGGAATAGGAATGACTGGGTTCGCGCTCCACCTGAGGACACGGGAACAGGAGCAACCTGGCTGGCGCAATCTGCCGGTTGAAGTCCGCCGGCCACAGCGTCCGACCATGGTA
This sequence comes from Thiobacillaceae bacterium, assembly GCA_035635075.1. Classification (GTDB taxonomy): domain Bacteria; phylum Pseudomonadota; class Gammaproteobacteria; order Burkholderiales; family Thiobacillaceae; genus DASQBT01. The sequence continues at coordinate 2,359 of DASQBT010000175.1, forward strand.
AACGAACGTGAATCGCGACATTCCGTCCCTCCCAAGACCGATAGGGTGCCGCAGACTATGTCTCGCAATAACGGCGTTCAGTCGGCCTATCCGATCTGGCTTGCCTGGCTACTGCCACTTCCTGGCAATCTGGTCCAGCCCAGCACGCTGAAGATCATCCGGCGTCATGGCCGGCAGGAATTCCACCGTCGCGCCAAAGTTCAGGAACCACGGCTCGGCAAGCCGCGGCATTTCGGCGACATCGTTCATGTTGACAGTCAGGAAGCCGCCCCGCACGCCATCTTTTGCGCAAAAGTAAGCAGCTTCCGGCTTCGTTTCCTCGAGGATGCGGCCCATCTTTTCCGCAACGGAGCCATCGCGCAACGCCTCGTTAAAGCGCTCGACGGGCAGGGCAATGTGCAGGACAAATCGCATGGCAGCCTCCATTTGTTGGTGTTCCTCCATACTAGGACATTTTCGGACGCCAGAAACCTGATCAGAATTCCTGCCGGCTCGTCCCTATGGATTTTGCCATTTCGCACGAACACCGCCTCCCTATAATTGCCGAGCTTGTCCTTGCACCGGGGTGGCATGAGCTTTCCCACTTGTTCATCTGCCTCACGGCGAGTTCCCCGATAATTTGTCGGGCAAATCTACTGATTCTCGTGGAGGAAAGGAATAGCGGTTACGTGTCTAAGTAATCCGTGCGCGAAGACGCGTTCGAGTCGGTCTGGGACAACGACATCAACGACGTGTTTGCCGATGTCGCACCGTACTACGATCGCGCCAACGCCTTCGCCACATTAGGATTAGGCCTTATCGATAGGCTGCGCGATCGCCATGTGTCCACCGCCGAAGTTGGACCCAGGCAGAAGGCGCTCGACCTATGCGCGGAGACCACTGCAATCGGCATTGGCCTTTTGAAAAAGCAGCCGGACCTAGAAGTCTACGCCGACGATCGCAGCGGGGCGATGCAGGAGGTCGGCCGAACCCGGGGTCAACGTCGCGGGTTCAACATCAAATTTCACACATGTGACGTCCACTGGCTGACTTTCCCAGATAACCACTTCGATCTCCTGACGCTCTGCGTAGGAGTGCAACCGAACTTCATTTGAATAGACCATGCCCGTTGGTCCATCGTTACCATTTACCCTTGGGGCTTCAGCCTTAATACTGGCGTACTCGTTCAGCCAGGAAAAACGGAGAAACCCACATGTCCATGTCCCGTCGCGATTTTCTGCAAGTCCTTGCCGCCGCCAGTGTCGCAGGCTTCGCCCTAGACAGCCGCCAAGCCCTGGCCGGCAACGTGCCCGCCAACTACTACGATATCCCCACCTTTGGCAACGTCTCGCTCATGCACATGACCGATTGTCATGCCCAGCTGTTGCCCATCTATTTCCGTGAGCCCAACGTGAACCTGGGCGTAGGAGCGGCAATGGGCAAGGTGCCCCACCTGGTTGGTGAGCATCTTCTCAAGGCCTACCACATCCAGCCTGGCACCATCGACGCCCACGCCTTCACCTACCTTGACTTCGCCGCCGCGGCCCGGACCTATGGCAAGGTGGGCGGCTTTGCCCATTTAAAGACCCTGGTGGACAAAGTGCGTGCTTCCCGGCCAGGTTCCCTGCTGCTGGACGGCGGCGACACCTGGCAGGGATCCGCCACGGCTCTGTGGACCAACGCCCAGGACATGGTTGATGCCAGTATTGCCCTGGGTGTCGACGTCATGACGCCGCATTGGGAAATGACGTACGGAGCTGACCGGGTCAAGGAAATCGTCGACGGCGACTTCAAGAAGGCCGGCGTAGAGTTTGTAGCCCAAAACGTGGTCACCAACGAATTCGGCGATCAAGTGTTCAAGCCTTACGTCATGAAGGAAATCAACGGCGTGCAGGTGGCCATCATCGGCCAAGCCTTCCCCTACACTCCGATCGCCAACCCCCGCTACATGGTGCCCGACTGGTCATTCGGCATCCGCGACGACAACATGCAGAAGTTCGTTGACGAGGCTCGGGCCAAGGGTGCCAAGGTTGTCGTGGTGCTGTCCCATAACGGCATGGACGTTGACCTGAAGATGGCCGGCCGCGTCACCGGCATCGATGCCATCTTCGGCGGCCACACCCACGACGGCGTGCCCCAGCCGATATCGGTGAAGAACGCCAAGGGCACCACGCTGGTCACCAACGCTGGCTCCAACGGCAAGTTCCTGGCCGTCATGGATTTCGACGTTCGCGACGGTAAGGTCAAGGGCTGGAAGTACCGCCTGGTGCCAGTGTTCTCCAACCTGCTCGCGGCGGACAAGAAGATGGATGCCTTGATCACCAAGATCCGCTCGCCCTATGAGTCCAAGCTCAATGAGAAGCTGGCAGTGACCGAGGACCTGCTCTACAGACGCGGCAACTTCAACGGCACCTACGACCAGATGATCTGCGATGCCCTGATGAAGGTGAAGGGCGCCGACGCGGCGTTCTCGCCGGGCTTCCGTTGGGGCACCACCCTGCTGCCGGGCGAGGTCATCACCATGGAAAAACTCATGGATCAGGTGGCCATCACCTACAACGCTACCACCCTGAACACCATGACGGGCGAAACCATCAAGACCATCATGGAAGACGTCTGCGACAACCTGTTCAATCCCGACCCCTACTACCAGCAGGGTGGCGACATGGTGCGGGTGGGCGGCATCCAGTACTCGGTGACCCCCAATAACACGATCGGCAGCCGCATTGGCGACATGACCCTGAACGGCAAGCCGGTGGATCCCGCCAAGAATTACAAGGTGGCCGGCTGGGCACCGGTTGGCGAAGGCGTCAAGGGGGCCCCGATCTGGGACGTGGTGGCTGAGTACCTGCGCGACGTGAAAGTGGTCAAGTCGGTCAAGCTCAACGAGCCCAAGGTGATCGGTATGCAGGGGAACCCAGGCATGGCGTTGTGACGTGAGGCGGGCTGCATGGCCTGCCTCACCCAGTAACCGGGCCCCGGCGCCGTGCACCTATCAGCCAATCCAACGGAGAAAACAATGAAACTCAAGGCCACCTTGCTGCTGTCGCTGTTCACGCTCTCTGCCATTGCGGCGGATGCTCCCGCTCCCCTGGCGACCCCTTATCTGCAGGCCAACCCGTACTTGCAGAACACGCCTTACCAATACGGTTACGGAGCACCCGCTCCGATCAAGCCCTGGACCATGTCGCCCAGCAAGACCAAGGAAGAGAAGACCCGCATGATGAGAATGATGATGCCCTGGATGGCACAGGGTATGCATATGAACATCCGGGACGTGATGAATTACATGACCACCAAATACAAGGCCAAGCCCGGCTTGAGTTTTGATGATGTGGTGGAATCCATGAAGCTTAAGGCCAACGAGTTGAACTTCAAGCTCGTGGGCCACAGCCCGATGTGGAAGGATATTCAGGCTGTGCTGGGCGACACGACCACTCCCCGCATGGAAGTATTCAACTTCTGCGATATCGCCACCGGCCGGGAAGTGATGAAGATGGCCCCCGAGTCCATTGCGTTTCTACCTTGCCGCATCGCGGTCATGGAGGATGCGGACAAGAACATCTGGGTGTTGACGCTGGACTGGGACATTGCCTGGCTTGATTCCGTCAACGGTTCCATGGGTGTTTCACCGGATCTGGCCAAGATGGCTATAGACATCCGCGACAGGATGGATCAGATCATGCAGGCCGCCGCCAACGGCGACCTGTGATCGCCTCCCGGAGATAGCCGTGAAACACCGTGCAAACCCGCTAATGGCAGCCGCTATGGTGGCCGACACCACCGCCCATGCCGCAATCCGGCATCGGGTCGACGTTGACCCCATCGCCTGCATGGAACCCGGCACCACGACGTTGCCGATGCTATTCGCCTCCATGACGTAGTAGTGTGCCAAGGCGATTTCGTCCAGACGCTATTCGAAGAACCTGCTTATTCAGGGAGCTGACACAATGAAGTTAAGACTTGTATGCCTTGCGCTTGGCACTTTCGTGCCGATGAGTTCCCATGCCGCCAACTGGGTGGACGTGCTGGGAACGGAACCTGCGGATTCGCCCATTGTGAAACCCTTTGGTTTTGTGCAGCCCGTTTATACTAATTTCAATGCCGATCCCCTCTCCGGTATGAAAGGGGCCGCATCAAGCGCGAACGGCAAGGACCAGATCCAGAACCTGGTGCAGCCGACATTTGAAAACACTGACCAGTTTCAGGTGTTTCGCGCCCAGTTTGGCCTGCGGGGCAGGCTGACCGACAAGATCAACTACTTCCTGTTGACGGACGTTGGCCAGAATCTCACGACCGTGCAGCATCCGGTCATGGTGACCGACGCGTCCATGACGTTCAGCTATATCCCCGGCGCAAAAATTCGCGCCGGACTGTTCAAGTTGCCTACCGGAGAAGAAGCGCTGGTGAGCAACCCCCTGGCCTTCTCCTATGTCTACTACAGCGCAGTCACCAGCGCGCTTGTCCAGGAATCCTTTTTTCAGGATGTAAGCGGAACGCCTGCGGGATGTACGGCGCTCTCGGGGGCGGCCACCCTGGACTGCGGCAAGGTTGTGGCGGGCAACAATGCGTTCCGAGACTGGGGCATCGAGGTGTTTGACAGCTTCCGCAAGAACAAATGGGAACTGGGCTATGCGGCGATGGTGTCAAACGGCAACGAGATCGAAAACCTCAGCGACAACAACAGCAGCAAGGACTTGACCGGCCGCGTGCAGTTGTCCTATGTATTCGGTGGCAAAGGCGCCCTGCGTGAGGACGCCAACGTATTTGTCTGGCATCAATCTGGGGACCGTACCTATGGTGGCAAAGACTACGACCGTATGCGCGAGGGCCTGGGCTTTCGGGTGACGAAGAATCCGATCCGTGTCTCGGGCGAATACATTCGCGCCGACGGGATGGTGGCGAGCGGCCCCAATCCTCCGGTGCTACCGGCCTCCGGTAATCTGGAACCCCCGTACGATCTCAATCTCGCCCCAAAGGGCAAGGCGAATGGCTGGTATCTTGAAAGTGGCTGGCGCTTTCTCCCGGACTGGGAAATTGAAGCGCGCTACGATGAATTTGACCGCAACAGTAATGACGCTGCCGCTGAGCGCTTGTTCAAGACGTGGACCCTGGGTGCCCAGTATTTCTTCTACAAGAACACCAGGCTGACCTTCAATTACGAATGGCGTACGGCCGAGGTGCCCAACCCTCTGGCGATCACCAACGCCACCCAGCGCAGCAATGCTAATGTCGTTACGGATAATCTGGCAGACAGGGTCAGCCTCCAGTTGACGTGGTACTTTTGATAGCGGGCCGTACAAGTTACTCCGAGCTGGGGTGACAGATATAGTCTTGACCAATGTTGTCGTTTCTTAAGGAGACAAGTATGAAAGCAATTTTAGCTACCGTGGCCATTTTCTTCATGATGCTGGCTTCGCCACCGATGTCCCTGGCCGCTGACGAAACGGCAAACAAGGTAGTGATTCAGGTGAGCGACAATGACCCGGCCAAATGGAATCTCGCCCTCAACAATGCCAAGAATATTCAGGAGGAGCTTGGCAAGGCCAACGTAAAGATTGAAATCGTCGCCTATGGTCCGGGCATCAATATGCTCAAGTTCGATTCTCAAGTGGGAAATCGGCTCGCGGAGGCGACCAACAACGGCGTCTTTATCGCCGCCTGCGCGAACACCATGAAAGCTCAAAAGCTTGCACCGGAAGACATGCACCCGGCGGCCAAGATTGTGCCCGCCGGCGTTGTAGAGATAATCAAACGGGAACGTGAAGGCTACGCCTATATCAGGCCATAGCTGCGTGAAGGCGACGCGCACTTGCTTGCGATTCTGCAACTGGTCAGAGGCTCCTAGGCCGACTCAACCTGTCGCCTGGGCATCCGGGTTTTCGGCGCGCTGCACGGCCCGCGCAATTGCTCTCGCGGTCAGGCCGAAGGTTCCAGTATCGAACCCGTATCAGTGCCGGTCACGCTTTGTGCATACGAGAGTGCGACAAGCGCAGCTGGCAGACCTTGCGATGGGTCCATTTTGAGGACTCGCAAAGTCTCGGAAACCCAGGGTGGGCTGACGGCGTTCACCCGAATGCCGCGCGGGGCCTCCAGCGCGGCGGCCCTGACGAATCCTTCGATGCCGGCATTTACCAAGCTGATGGCCGCGCTGCCTGGCATCGGAGTGCGAGCAAGGATGCCGCTCGTAAGCGTGAACGAACCGCGGTCTGCAATATGCTCGAAGCCGTAGCGCACTAGGTTGACCTGCCCCATAAGCTTGTTGTCGAGACAGAAGCGAAAGTCGGCATCACTCAACTGGGCGAGTGCGGCGAATTTCGCCTGCCCTGCAGCACACACGACGGCATCCAGCATGCCCGCCGAACGGTACAACTCCCGGATGCTGCCCGGATCCGCAAGGTCAACCGTGAGGGCAGTGCTTTGGCGACTGACAGGCAGGATTTCGTTGCCCGATGATAAGGCGGCCACGACTGCGCGGCCGATGGTGCCGGTTGCGCCAACAACGAGAATACGCATCCAAAAGCCTCCTTACCAAAAAACAGGGGATTTGACGTCGGCGACCGCAGCGCGAAGCACGCGGGCACGTCTCATTATACAAAACCATCCGTGCGTGCCACTGCGATCTTGGATGGACCGAACTCAAGCACACCCTTCACCTTTTCACATATTTTCCGATCCGGCTTCCATTCCTCCTTCTCCGCAGGCAATATGAAAGCGCGATCATAGAATTCGAAAAATTGCGCCAGCAACGGATCTCTTGGATCCGAACTGGCAACGACAACGAGTCCATCGGAAAGTTCGAACTGGATTGCAGGAGATGTCACGCTGGTGATCATCATTGAGCTGTCCTGACGTGCCAAGGCCGGAATAAGTGTTTAGCCGGGGAAGCAGAAGGAAAGAGAATTCCAATGCTGCTGGGAGTATCGCCGGGCTTGGAAGGATCAGTCAATCCGCGCCTACTTGTGGCGGAACCCCAATATCCAGTAGAGCCTGCTCGGGAAGTCTTGGGGCCGACTTGACCTGGGTGCAAGCTCGGGTCTATACAACGCTATAGGAAGTGTCCGAACGGGGTACGAATCGGCAGCACTTCCATCCGAGCAACTGAACCGGGAAAGGGTTTTCCAATGAATGTATCTTTCATGAAGTCCGTGAGCCGTATTGTGGTTGTGTGCATGTTGGCGCTGCCGTTTCAGGTGACGCACGCCTCGATGGTGGGTACTGAGCAGCTCGTAGCGGCTGCGCAGGTGCAGCAGGATCGCGAGAAAGTCCGCACCTTCATGGCGCGAGCGGACGTCCAGCAGCAGCTGCAGGCCATGGGGGTCAACGCAGGCAACGCCCAGGACAGGGTGGCAGCGATGACCGACGACGAAGTGAGGACGATTGCCGGCAAAATCGATTCCCTGCCTGCGGGCGGCATGAGTGGATGGGGCATCGCTGCAATCGTGATCATCATTGGGGTGATCGTCTGGTGGTTTTGGAAGTGAACCTTTGACGATCGCGCGGTGAGAACTCAATCACAGGCCTGCTTCGCAGCGGGCCTTTTTTTCGCCTCTTGCTTGTTGCTCGCCGGATGTGCCGGCATGGCGCCGCAAACCCATGCGCTCAAGACGAACCGCCCGCCAGATCTGGCGCCACACGCAGAGCTTGTCGACGTGCCTTTCTTTCCGCAGGAGGACTACCAGTGCGGTCCCGCGGCGCTGGCCATGGTGCTCAACGCCGCCGGCGTCGCCATCACGCCCGAGGCGCTCGTGCAGCAGGTCTATCTCCCCGGGCGCAAGGGCAGCCTGCAGGTAGAAATGCTCGCCGCAACGCGGCGCAACGGCATGCTTGCCTATGAGCTGGCGCCGGCGCTCACTGACCTGATCACTGAAGTGGCGGCGGGCAACCCAGTGGTGGTGCTGGAAAATTTTGGCGTGCCGATCTCGCCTTTGTACCATTATGCCGTGGTAGTGGGCTATGACATCGACGCCGGCAACCTCATTTTGCGTTCCGGACTGAAGCGCCGGGAGACCATGCCGCTGGTGCTATTCGAACGCCTGTGGTCGCACGGCGGCTACTGGGCCATGCTGGCGCTGCCGCCTTCGCGCCTGCCGGCCACCGCCACCGAATTCCGCTACCTCTCGGCCGCCCAGGCGCTGGAAAAGAGCGGACAGCTCAAGACCGCCAAGACTGCCTATCTCACCTTGCTCGCGCGTTGGCCACAGAGCCTGACTGGCAGGATGGGGCTGGGCAATACCGCCTATGCACTGGGTGAAACGGGGGAAGCAGAACAAGCGTTTCGCCGAGCGGCCCTCGATCACGATCAGTCCGCGCCCGCCTTCAACAACCTGGCGCAGACGTTGGCCGATCAGGGCAAATACCCTGAAGCATTGGACGCAGCCAGACAGGCCGTGAAGCTAGGCGGCGAGTGGCTTGCGACTTCTCGTGCAACCTTCGATGAAATCGAAAAGAAGGCCGGGATGAGTCGCTGAGCTCACGGCGTGGCGCGATATGGGCGTCAGAAGAATCTCATTGCCAGGCGACCGATGATACCGTTAGAGCGAATACCCGGCAGCGCCGCGGCGCCGTGCCCTGATGTTCGCCTGCCAATTTCGGCCTGGCCGGGTATCTCGGAGTCTCGGATCAGGCTCGTCGCCCCCTGTCAACGCGAAGGAGGTTTGCTGCAGCATGCGCCCCGAGAAAGCGCATGCGACCTGGCGTTGCTGTCCAGGAACCGATACCACGCCGACCTCAAACGCCACCCAAAGCTCGCAGGGTGCGGCACGCCTGCCTCGTCGAGCAGGCGTTCGATATCGCGGAAATTGACGCAGGACGCGTCGTAACGCACGTGTATGCGTTCGCCATCGAGGAGGACGTCGCTAAGCCACTCCATCGCCCGCAGCGCTCGTAATGCCTGGGCCAGTTTTTCAGGCTGGACATCGGTCAAGCGGAGCGTACGTTTCACCCGAACGGCCGTGGGATCACCTGCCAATTGGCTTGATTCCATGCATTCTTCTCCTAACAACGGCTTCGACACAGGCCCTTGCGCGTCGACCGCCGTAAGCATCGCCGGCGCCAGGATCCCGACCCGCTCCCCGAACATCGAGCCTGAAAAAAATAGGCAGCTAAGTTATTGTATTCCCCGCCGCTTGCGGCCGCATTACAGCTGGTGAAGCCGGGAAAGGGTAATGCATGATTTTGGGGCGCTCGATCATTGGTTCCGGATGCCGCACCATTTTGGCAAGGTCCGTTGTTGGGCCCGCAAGCGGCGCAATGTGACTTCAACGACGACTCTCGGTCTGTTGATCCAGGGCAACAATTCCATGTGCCACAGAAACGCCGTGTTACCGGGCGCGGGGATCATGAAGTGGAATCTTCTTGCTTAGGCGTAACTGGAGCCTGGTGTTGCAGTCGTTCGTCTGCCACGTGTTCGATGGCAGACTTTAGATCGGGGTACTGGAGCATGAGCCGGCGAAAATCGTTTACGTCAAGCGACAGAAGCCGGCACTCCCCGAGGGTAATAACCGTGGCGGTACGCACGACGTCCTTGATCAGCGCGATCTCGCCAAAGTACTTACCCTTGCCAAGCCGCACTGGAGTGGGTTGCACATCCACTTCGACCTCGCCTGACATAATGAAGAACATCGCATCCGCGGCCTCGCCTCGTCTTACCACCACCCGGCGCGCCGGCAGCACCTGTGTCTTCAGCAGTCTCGCAATATCTGCGATTCGAGTTGCATCAAGCGATTCAAACAAGGGCACTCCGGCTACGGTCTGCCACGTCACAATGAAGTCGCGTTTACGAATTTCTGTGGCGAATCCGTTGGCGAGAATGCCGGCCGGAACGGCAAACATGGCGATGCCAAGCAGCATGGTGAAGCCGCCAAATACCTTGCCCAGCGGCGTGATCGGTATGATGTCGCCGTATCCAACGGTTGCCATGGTAACGATGGCCCACCACATCGCATGCGGGATGCTGCGGAAAACATCCGGCTGCGCACTTCGCTCAAGCACAAACATGACCCCGGAAACCAGCACCAACAGCACCATCATTGCCATCATTCCGGACAGTAGAGATCGACCCTCATTGCGGAACACGGCCGCAAAAAGGGAGAGCGACTTGGCATAGCGGGCGGATTTCAAAAGCGCCAGCAACATCAGAAGATTGGCGTAGTCGTGGCCCAGTGGTAAGACAAGGCTGACATATGGCGGCAGGATGACCAGCAGGTCAATTACCCCGAGGAACGAACGCAGGTAATGCCAACGCGCAGACCACGCGCGCGTCTTTGCATTTAAGTCGGCCTCTGGTGCAACCCAAATACGGCAGACATATTCGATCGTGAAGATGATGGTCGTCACGCCGATAACGTAGCGTATCAGTTGCCTATTGAATCCCCCCAACTCAGGGAGAGTTCCGAGGACAATCCCTGCAACACTGGCTGCAACCGAGGCAATTAGCACGCCGTCGGCGATGGTGCGCGTGCTGGACCGCGTATCGTGCCGCACAAGGCCGCCGTAGACCCATTTCCGCCATTTCTCAAGCACCGAAAAATCCAGGCTCATCTGGTTGATGCGTCTCCCTCTTTCAAATCGTTTGAAAGCGTTGCCAGGTCAAGGCACCCCGGACCCACATGGCACGTTCCTGAGGTCGCCAGCAATTTGCTCTGGCAACAGGCGGCGCCAACGCTTTAACGTCCAACCAGACTCGAACCGCAACCTGAATCATGAAAGCGCACACGGAGCAGCAGACGGGTCGTGGTTCTTACATGCTTTCCGCTGCCCTCGCCATGTTCTTGAAAATCAGTTTCCGCTTCACGTTCAGGTAGTCCGGGCTATCGAAGTACTTGTCCACCCACTTGCCATCTTCCGCAAGGTATGGATTGAATTCCTTCTTGTGCCCGGCCAGCCATTCGCGGAACGAAAAGTGATCGAACAGCCGCACGAATTCGGTGAAATAGATATCCGCCACACGGTCGTCGCCCTTGATGACGAGTGTGTTCTCGTCATTCCTCGACGTGGAGTTCTCGCTGTAGTTGGCCGAGCCTGAAATGACGGTTGGCACCTCGCCCAACGGGTCGATCAGGATGATCTTGTTGTGTACAAAATCGACTCCCGGTTCGAACAAACTGCCGCTGCTCTTTTCCGCTGCCCACTGATCAATGCCCGACTGTATGTACGAGCCGGCCGCGACCTCCACATCGCGGTCGTTGGTCTTGAATTGGTTGTAACTCCTGCGCGCATCGAGCAGGATGTAGCGCAAATAGGGTTTGTCTTCGCCAAACACCTGCTGGAATCTCCTGTCGATGTTGAACGGATAGATGCAGCAGACCATTTCATCGGCACCCTCCACCTGGTCGGCATAGGTCTGCAGCATGTCGTTGGTGCTGCGCGGACTGAAGAACACCGACACGCCATTGGGCATCTGGGACGCTTTCAGGTCGGCCCCGTCCTGCAGCGCCATCACCCTGCTTTGATAGGTCTTGCGGTCCAGATTCTGGTACACCAGCTTCCAGTATTCGAAGTATTTGGCGGCTGTCTTGGCATCATTGATCTGGTGACCCGTGTTGCACTGGCCGAATATCGCCTTTTCGGAAATGTTGGTCGATCCCGTCCATACGCTAATAGGCTTGTCATCCCTATCCAACAGCACAAAGAACTTGTTGTGGGCCTGGCTCACTTGCTTGTCCCGTACTCTTCTTACCAGCGACGATGTCCCGGTGGCCTTCAATGCCGCCCGGTTTACCGCCCCGCAGTTCTTCGCGTCATACACCACGTTCACATCGATGCCCATTTTCTTTGCGGCCTTCAAGGCCAGCAAGGTTCCGGGATGATGAAATTCGTAACACGCGCCTCTCAGCTTTTGTCCTTTCCGGGCGCTCGCAATGAAGGCGAGCAGCCCTTCGTATAAGCCTCTCGACAGCCAGCGATAAGCGCGCTCCCGTTCGACTTTGTCGGCAATGGCATCGGGCCGCTGATTGCCAAACTGCTCGACGTACGACTGGCTGCCCGACACGCCGCGATTGAAGAAAATGCCGTGCCTGCCCCTTGTTTGCTGCTCCGTGGCAATCGTTATCTGTTCCGTCATGTAGATTTGCAGGTTCCTGGGCGTGCCGTTGAAGGCTGTGACCAGGTAGGTGTACTCCGTCCCGGGTTCGGCGGTGAAATCCTTCCACAAGAAGCCTTGCACCGGATGCAGGTGGGTGGGATATTTCTGACCCTTCACCTTCCTCAGATCCTTTTCCGCGATCGGAATAACCGACTTGAAAAATTTCTGACCGTACAGCCAGATCCGCTTCTTGCTCTTGGTCTCAACACGCTCGAACGCAAAGCCCAGCAGATCCGCCGGTTTCACTTTCATGTCCATCGAAAGAACCACCGTGTGCGTGCCTGAAACGGCATACAGTTCCAAACCGGAGCTTGTCTTCTTGCGTCTCATGGCATTGGCCTGCCTATACGAGTTCCAATTTTTTGCCGGCTCCGGCGGCAGTTGAGCGCCAGCCGACGACCTAACGGCATTCTCTTCCTGGCACAATATTCGAATGGCCAGCATGAACCCATGCCTGCTTGTTCTTAATGATATCGAAATATCTTACCTCGTTCGTCTTTCAACCCCTGTCCGGCGGTTTCAGACTTCACGGATGACCTTGTTTGAGGCGCCGACATGGGTCAGGCAATCGCTTGCGCGGTTATTTGGCGAGCAGCATCGCCTTGATCCTGGCCCGCATGTCCACGACCTGTTCCTGCGCACCGACGCGATCCGCGATTGCTTCTGCAACTGGCCAGGATTTCGTCTCGAACAGATGCAGCAAGCTGCCCGGAATGAAGCGCGTTCTTCCGGCATAGACGTGACAATCGCCGAATTGCGCCTGTTGCGACACAAAAAAACGCTGCGGCACCACGATATCCAGATGATCTTTGGCACGCGTCATGGCCACGTAAAGCAGCCGTCGCTCCTCCTCGATTTCCCCTGCGCTTCCAGTCGAGAGGTCGGACGGCAGGCAACCGTCCACTGCATTCAACAGATAAACGGCCTTCCATTCCTGTCCCTTGGCCGAATGGATGGTGGACAGGATCAGATAATCTTCATCGCGCAGCGGCATCCCGGCCTCGTCGCTGGTCGCGTCGGGCGGGTCAAGCGTCAATTCGGTGAGGAAGCGCTGACGAGACGGATAGGTGGCGGCGATCTTCGCCAACTGATCGATATCGGTCTGGCGAACCTGCGCGTCTTCGTGCAGGCGCTCCAGCGGATCCGCATACCAGCGGCACACCATCTCGAATTCCGCCGGCCATGACATGGCGCGCGAATATAAGGTTTCGACCAGGCCGAGAAATTCCTGCCAGGCCTGGGCCGCGGCACCCGGCACGCGCGACTCGCGCAGGCCCGTCATCACATCCTGTGTCTGCACGAGATTGTCCAAAACCAGGCCGGCGGTCTTGGGGCCGATGCCCGGCAGGAGCTGCACGACACGAAAGCCGGCGATCCGGTCGCGTGGATTCTCGACCCAGCGCATCACCGACAGCACGTCCTTGACGTGCGCAGCCTCAAGGAACTTGAGTCCGCCGAATTTCACGAACGGAATATTGCGCCGGGTCAGTTCGATTTCGAGCGCCGCGCTGTGATGCGAGGTGCGGAACAGCACGGCCTGTGACTTGAGCCCGATGCCAAGCTCGCGCCGCGCCAACACCTGTTCGACAACGAAGCCAGCCTGCTCCGCCTCGTCGCGCACCGTCACCAGCTGCGGTCGTTCAGTTGATGGCTTGTCGCTCCACAACTCCTTGCGGTAACGCTCCGTGGCCAGCCCAATCACGCCATTGGCCGCTGCGAGGATAGTCTGGGTCGAACGAAAATTCTGCTCCAGCGTGACGATCGTGGCCGATGGGCTGAACCGGGTTGGAAATTCCAGGATGTTGCGCACGGTCGCGCCGCGGAAGGCATAGATGGACTGAGCGTCGTCGCCCACTACGGTAATGCCGCATCCGTCCGGCTTGAGCGCGAGCACGATGCTCGCCTGCAACAGATTGGTGTCCTGATATTCGTCCACCATGACATGGCTAAAGCGCGCGCCAATCTCCTGCGTGAGCGCGGGTTCCTGCACCATTTCCGCCCAATAGAGCAACAGGTCATCGTAATCAAGCACGCCCTGGTCGTGCTTGGCGTCGGCATAGGCTATGAACATGCGCATGAGCTCCGCCTCCCATTCCGCGCACCAGGGGAAGCGGCGCTGCAACACCTCAGCCAGTGGAGAGAGAGTGTTGACCGCCGCAGAGTAGATGGACAGGCAGGTGTTCTTGCGCGGAAAGCGCTTGGCAGTAGCTGATAGGCCCAGCTCGTGCCGCACCAGATTCATCAGGTCTGCCGAGTCCTCGCGGTCGTGGATGGTGAACGCGGGATTGAGGCCGATGCGGCCGGCGTATTCGCGCAGCAGGCGCGCGCCGATGCTGTGGAAGGTGCCCGCCCAACCGAGTCTTGCCGCAGCGTGCCCGGGACGTCCAACTTGGCGCACGATGCGCTCGGCTCGCCGCACCATTTCCTCCGCGGCGCGCCGCGAAAACGTCAGCAGCAAAATCGCTTGCGGATCGGCCCCCTGTGCAATGAGATGGGCGACCCGGTGCGCAAGTGTGTTGGTCTTGCCCGATCCAGCACCGGCAATCACCAGCAGAGGTCCCGCTCCAGGCCCGTCCGTACCGTGCTCGACGGCGATTCGCTGTGCCGGGTTAAGGCGCGCCAGATAGGACTGCGCTTCGGAATCTGAAGTCCGTTCGACGCCAATGCTCATGGTTTGGCGTCCGCAAACATGCGCGTAAGA
>DASQBT010000176.1:0-1761 GCA_035635075.1 Thiobacillaceae bacterium
GTGCGCGCTTCCGGCGGAATGCCCTGAGAAAAGTCGAGTCGCGGCAATGGCTGCGGCGTCACCAGCAAGGTCGCCAGCCAATTCACTAGCGCCACCGCTAACTGACTGGTGGCCAGCAGCAGCGCAACGCCGAGCAGCGCCAGTAGCCAGTCGGGTAGCTCGGCGGCATACGCCAGCCTTATCAAGCTCCCGCTGAAAAGCGCCGTCAGCAACGCAATCGCGCCCAGATAGGCGAACAAGGCAAAGCGGCGGCTTCGTAGCAGCGTCGCGGTCAGCGATAGCCGCGCCTGCGTCCGGCGTTCGAGCTGGGGCAGACCGGCGTCAATCAGGTAAAAACCGACATGTGCCGTCCGGTCGGCGCCGTTGTTGGCGGCAGCGCCCGCGCGCGCCAACTGCAGCGCCTGGCGCGCTACCTCGCCTTCGGACAGCGGGCAGCGCTTGGCGATTTTCTCCACCGCATGCCGATAGCGGTCGCGGGTGGCAAAATCCATCCTGCCGTAACCGCCGCCGGGGTCCTGGCGTAAAGTCTGTTCGACCACGCTCATGGTCTCCACGAACTCGCGCCAGTCCATCGCCGTCAGAAAGCGCAGACTGCCGATGCTGTTGCTGATGGAGACCTGGTCGGCGGCCTGGTGCTGGCTTTCCAGTTGCACCAAGTGCTCGATAGTCAACCCCGCCTCGGACAACCATTGCTCGATCCAGGTGAGCGGCGCCGCCAGCGCGGGACTCTGGCCCCGTAACCGCCGCGCCATCTCCGCTACGAAGGCACTCGACTGCGGCAACTTGGAGCGCGCCATGTCGGCGATCACCAACACCAGATTTTTGGGGTCGCGCCCGGCCATGTCCATCATCTGGTCGGCCCACGAGTCGGCCAGGTTCCTGTCGATCCGGGCAGCGGCGACCCGGGCGCTGACCCGGCGCAGATTTTCGATCAGTGCCAACCGCAGCATAATCGGGATAGCCCATAACTCGCCCAACGTCAGGGCGCTGACCTGCTGGTAAGCCGCCACGAACCGGCTGAGACTTTCCAGGTCCACCCGGCCATCGCCATGCGCAATGGTCTCCAGGGCGATATCATAGACGCGCGGCAGCCCGGCGGACGGGCCATGCGCCAATCGGGGCAGCTCGCGGCTATAACTCTTCGGCAGATGGCGCTTGGCCGTGCGGATTTGTTCTTCGATTAAATAAAAGTTATCGAGCAGCCATTCGCCTGCCGGCACGATCCGGCGATTCGCCTTGACCGCCGTCGCCAGCAGGCGACAGGCGTCCTGTAGCACTGCTTCATTCTCGGTCAGTCGCGTCAGCAACCGATCCGGCGCGTGTCCCAGACTCAACTGATGCGATCCCGCCAGGGTCCTGCCATGCTGCTCCATCTGCGCACTGCTGAACAGTTCCGCTCGCAGCGGCGGCTCATCGCCCGCATAGGTGTGCGTCAAACTTTTGTTACGGAAATATGCTCTTAAATTAAGGACGGTTCCAAAAGGTAATTGACGTTTCATTCTTAGGTTCAGGGTTGGTTTATGATGGAGTTCTGTTGCATTGATATCCTTCAACCACAGTTCGGCTACCCTGACGGGGGTTTTAGGTGGCCAATGAATCGAATTGTCTAGCGGCAGCCCACTTTTTCCCGCCGCCAGCTATTATCCAGCCTTTCTTGCTCCTATGCATTAGTTCCATTCCGCGCCATGTGCAGCGAGCTGAATCAAAGTGGTTGAAGCTGAGCATCGGGCGAACGATTGGTTTCATGGCCCGGTGATCTGG
>DASQBT010000177.1:0-12765 GCA_035635075.1 Thiobacillaceae bacterium
GATTCGATGCGTTTTCCGCGCGGTCTGATCCGTTACGATTCCGAAGCCAACCTGTCCCGGCCTCAACCGCAAGAACCTCAATTGCATTGGAAGCGGCTCAAGATCATCGGTTATGGCATTGCGCTGGTGGGCATGACCGCCTATCTGATCTTCAGTGTTGCCACCCGCAGTGATTTTGACAATTCGGTCAGCCAGGTGCGTCAGCCGTTGTTCGTGACCTTATCCAATGGCGATATTCGCGACCGCTACCAAATCCAGATCACCAATACGGGGGCGCACGAGGAGACTTACGCAATCAGCGCGCTGGACATTCCCCCGTCAGCGCTCGATTTGGGCAATTTCAAAACCGTGCATGTCAAGCCGGGGCAAAGCGCCACCGTCATGGCCTCGGTCAAGCTGTCGCCGGAAAATGCAGCAAGAATTCACCAGTTCCAGTTCCTGATTACGCCCCAATCGGCGCCCGATCAGGCTCGGGCCGAGCTTGCCCGATTCAACGCCAATTCAACCCAGCCATGAACGAAACCTTGCCCACCCTGTTTGGCGGCCTCGCCTCCGTCCTGATACTTTTTTCCCTGACCGGCAGGCTGCCATATGCGATCAGGGCGCTGGTTGCCGCTGGCATCCCCTTGCTGGGGTACTTCCTGTTTATCATTGGTCGCTGGCCCGGTTTGGATGTGGTCGCCATCCACGTCGCGGTCTTTTCCAGCGCCGCACTGGTCATGCTCTTGATCAAACGCTATCAGGCCAAATCGGGTGGCAAGCTGCATTGGGCGCCGAAAGCACTGATCGCCTTCTTTGTGATGCTGACTTTGCTCATGGCAGGGCTGCTTTATGTTTCGACCCAGGGGCTGCCCCCTTGGTTGGCCGCCATGGTGTTGCCCGGGGCGGACAAGACAGACATACGCACCGGATTTTCGGGCGTGCTGGAACATGGTCAGGAAGCTGCCAAGGCAGTCAACAGTCAACTGAGTGAACAATATCGGCGAAATCAACTGGGCTGGGATGTGGCGATCCAAGGCCTGCGCAGGCCCAGCAAGGGCGATAATTCAATTGTGGTGGAGGTCGGCGACGCTAGCGACAGGTCGCTGAGCGGGCTGACTGCGGTGCTGCATGTGAAGCGGCCGGGCGAGGCTGGCGAGGGAAGGCCCCAACTGATGCACGAAACCGATGCTGGAACCTACGAAGCTCAACTCCCCTTGCCAGCGAGCGGGCTGTGGCTGGTGAGCCTTAGTTTGACGCGCGGCGCGGATCGCTATCATCAGGAATGGGAGGTTGTGGTCCCATGAGCGGCATTCTTTGGTTTCTGTTCTTTTTGACTTCGATCTTCATCCTGGTGATCGCAGGCGGGATTTTCTGGGCTATCAGGAGCGGCCAGTTCGACGATTTTGAGGGGCCTGCCGAACGCATCCTTCTGGACGAGGATGATCCCTTGCTGCCGCGCAATCGCAGGTTGAGCGATGACGCCGAATAAATTAAAATCGGACTGAATTCAGGAGCCTGGGCGTGAAGAATTATTTGACCTTTCAGAATTTTCCCTTGGTGGTGGTCGTCGCCATGATTTTGTTGGCTTGGCTGAGCCTGATTTCCGTATTGATTGGTTCCTTGTTCTGAGCGCTGAGCCTGCATAAAAAAACCCCGCAACGCGGGGCTTTTTGCTGCGAAGTGCCCTAAATCGGGATCAGCGCGCGCATTTTCTGCATGGCTTTGGCCTCTATCTGCCGAATGCGTTCGGCAGACACGCCAAACTCATCCGCCAATTCATGCAGGGTGGTGGCCTCGCCCTCCTGCTGGAGCCAGCGCGCTTCAATGATGCGACGGCTGCGCTCATCCAGGTTGCTCAACGCGGCGCTCAGGCCTTCATGCTGCAGGCGGGCGTTCTGTTCGCGGGCAAGGACTTCAACGGGTTCGTCGTCCGGGCTGGCCAGATAGGCGATAGGGCTGAAACTTTCCTCGCCGTCTTCCACCGTGGGTTCCAGACCGATATCCTGACCGGACAGGCGGGTTTCCATTTCCCTCACCTCTTCCGGCTTGACCCCCAATGACTTGGCGATCTCCGCGGTTTCACCGGCGCTCAGGGTGCCCAGTCCCTTGCGCATGCTGCGCAGGTTGAAAAACAGTTTGCGCTGCGCCTTGGTGGTTGCTACCTTGACCAAGCGCCAGTTGCGCAGGATGTACTCGTGAATCTCGGCCTTGATCCAATGCAGGGCAAAACTCACCAAACGGACCCCGCGATCGGGATCAAAACGCTTGACCGCCTTCATCAGGCCGATATTGCCTTCCTGGATCAGGTCCGCCTGAGGCAGACCATAGCCCAAGTAGTGGCGCGCTACGCTGGCCACCAGGCGCAGGTGGGACAACACCAGTTGACGTGCGGCTTCAAGGTCCTGCTCCTCCTTCCAGCGGCGTGCCAACTCATGCTCCTCCTCGGCAGAAAGCAGCGGATAACGATTCACTGCCTGGATATAGGACTCCAGGCTCTGGGCGGCAACCGGAAAATTCAGGCTCAGGGCAGTGTTCATAAGTAAAGGCTCCTCTCGTGCCATCATTTTAGCACTCGTTAGCAAAGAGTGCTAAACGGGCTCAAAAGTTTCCGGTTGTGACGGTTCGCGCGATGGCGCAGACGCCCCGCGGCCCTCGCGGCGCCGCTCGTGGTCGTGGGTAGCACAGCCGGTCAGAGCGGAGAGAAACAGCACACCGACCAGCGGAACTATCCTTTGCATCCCAACACGCCCCTTAGCGATCACGCCATCCGCCGCGGCCCTCGTTCTGATGCCGGGCGTGACGCCGCAGCATCTCAAGTTTGCTGCGCTGCTCAGGGGTCAGAACGGTGTCCACCTCGGCGCGCATCTGTTTGTGCAGAACGATCATGCCGGCGATGGCCTTACCCTGTGCGGCGGCCAAGTCCTGAAGTTTGGGGTCGTCAGCCCGAGCCTTCTTGAGCGCGCGTCCGTTGTCGGCAATTGCGTCGCGAAGTTGGCGTAATTCGGGACGGTGTTTGTCAGCGATGGCCTCCAGCGCCTGCCGCTGCTCTTGACTGAGCCCAATACGCCTGGCAACACGTCCGATAATTCCCGGTCCCATGTTGTCGCCGGCCATGGCGAAATGCTCGTGGTGGCAGCGTTCACCGCGATCAAACCCATGTGCAAGGACAGGCTGGCTGGCCAGCGCGAGAGCGGCTGCTGCGGACAACATCAGGCTTCTTGCATTTGACATGATTCACCTCCAAGGCTTGTTGAACAGGTATTGCATCCTGGCTCATTGGATGGGTAATCTTTGTCATGGTTTTGCAAACCAAGGTAAAGGTATGTAAAGCCGGACGGGAGCCAAATCCTGATCATTACCATTCTTATATGTTCGCGAACTCAAACCATCTGACGCCGCTGGTCCTCCTGGCTGACGACGATGTTGAATTGTGCTCGATGCTGAAGGACTATTTTCGGGGCGAGGCGCTTGAGGTGGAAACCGCTCATGACGGGCGATCTGCCCTGCAAAAGGCGTTGCGTGAGGACTTCGATATCATCGTCATGGATGTGATGATGCCGGGAATGTCGGGGCTGGATGCGCTGCGCGCGCTGCGCCTGCAAAAGCAGACCCCGGTGCTCATGCTCACGGCCCGCGGCGAGGACATGGACACCGTGCTGGGTTTGGAACTCGGAGCCGACGACTACCTGCCCAAGCCCTGCAATCCCAAGGTGCTGCTGGCGCGCATCCATGCGGTGTTGCGCCGCAGCGAGCCGCATTTTGGAGAGTCGGGCGGCCGGGCAACGACCATTCGGGTTGGCGACCTGATCCTGAGCTCTGGCGCCCGCAGCGTGAAAGTGGCGGGCAGGGAGGTTTCCATGACCAGCACCGAGTTCAGCATTCTGGAAATCCTGTTGCGCGAGGCCGGTCGCGTAGTCGCCAAAGGACAGCTCTCGGAGCGGGCGCTGGGCCGCCCCCTGGGCCGTTTCGACCGCAGTCTGGACATGCACGTCAGCAACCTGCGTCAGAAGTTGGGGCCTACGCAGGATGGGGAGCCGCGCATCAAGACCATCCGCGGAAGCGGCTTCCAGTACCTGCTCGACTAGGTCGAGCCTGAACATGGGCCGGCTGTTCTGGAAGCTGTTTCTCTCTTACTGGGCCGCGCTGATCTTGTTCGCCGCGGGTACGCTGATTGCGGCGTCGTCCTATATCGAACACACGCGGGCTGGGCATGACAAGCTTGATCCGCAGCAACGGTTTCAGTCGCATCTGCGCGATGCGCGCGCCGCGGCAGCGCGCGGAATCGATAATCTTAAACACTGGGCGAGTCGGATTGACGGTGATGAACTGGTGCCGCTTCTGCTCCTTGATCGCGATGGACATGACCTGCTTGGACGCGAGACTCCGGAGCGCAGTTTGATTCGCCTGCAGCGTTTGCGCATGCGCGAGCAGCTGAATGCAACTGATTCCCGCGAGATACGCCTGGCAGACGGCCGGGAATATTGGCTGGTCCCCGACTTCGAGGGCGCAACGCTGCGGCGCTTCATTTCGCGTCCGCGGGTCATGGCCGTGCCCCTGGTGTTGGCCGCGCTGGTGGGCGGCCTGGTCTGCCTGCTCCTTGCCCGTTATCTGACTTCACCGGTGGCACGGCTTCGCAGGGCGACCCAGGCGTATGCATCAGGGGATTTCAGTCAACGCGCCAGTCCTGCCTTGGGCGGCCGGCGCGACGAGATCGTCGATTTGGCGCATGCGATGGACGACATGGCCGAACGGCTGGATCTCATGCTGAAATCACAGAGCGCGCTGTTGCGCGATGTCTCGCATGAATTGCGTTCGCCTCTGGCCAGGGTCCAGGCTGCGCTCGGACTGGCACGTCAGCGGGGCGGAGCCGAAGGGGAACTGGACCGGATCGAGAGAGAGACTGAACGGCTTAACGAACTGATCGGTGCCATCCTGTCTTTTTCGCGCCTCGAATCAGGCGTGCGCACCCCCGCGCGCGAGTTGATTGACCTGGACCAGCTCCTGGCAGAGGTTGTGAGCAACGCGAATCTGGAGTCGAAGCAGCGCCAGGTACGCGTGCAATCTGTGGATGTTGCGCAAGCGCCTTATCTCGGCGACCCGCTGCTGTTGCATAGCGCGCTGGACAACATTCTGCGCAATGCCGTCCACCATGCTCCCGAAAATAGCGCCATCGAAGTCTCACTCACGACAGATACGGAACAAGGCGCCAAAGGGGGCTACATCATCCGGATTCGCGATCATGGACCGGGTGTGCCCGAGGACATGCTCGATCATATCTTCCAGCCTTTCGTGCGCGCGACTGCGCCGCAAGCCGGACAGGCCGGCGGCATCGGCCTGGGTTTGGCCATCGCACGGCGCGCGGTGGAGGCCCACAATGGCACGGTCCGCGCGGAAAACCATCCGGACGGTGGTCTGCTGGTCACGGTGTGCTTGCCGCGCAGCGAATGACAGGGGCAACGTGCCGCCAGCAGCAAGCCTCGAAGTCTGGGTCTTATTGGCGCGTAAGCTGCACGCGCCCGTCCATCCTTGAATGCGCCCTAATTCGGATCCACCTGGCGCAAGGTGCGGCTGACGGCCAGCCATGCGCCCAACCAGCCTGACAGGGCGGCCAGCAGCAGTATCAGACCTTGCTCTGAAAGCTCAAGGAAGCCAAGGCGGAAGGGTGAGGCATACAGGGTTGCCAACCCGGCGACCGGGCCCTGCAGGGCGGCGACCAGTACCAGCAGGATGAGCAAGGCCATGAGCCCGCCGAGCAGACCTTGCAGGGTGCCGTGGTAGAGGAAGGAACGGCGGATGTAGCGGTCGGAGGCGCCGATCAGGCGGCTGACCTCGATTTCATCGCGCCGCGCGAGAATCTGGGAGCGGATGGCATTGCCCGAAATGGCCATCAGGGCCAGGGCAAAAAGCCCGGAGAACAATCCAACGAGGGTGCGGCCTATGCGCAGGGCAGCCTGGAGCCGTGCGGCCCATTGGCTGTCGAGGTTCACTTCGGCAACGCCAGGCAGCTTTTCCAATTCGGCCCTGAGCTTTTCCAGGGCGGCCGGGTCGGGATCTGCAGGGGTCAGCACCCAGGCATCCGGCAATGGGTTGCCATCCAGGCCAGCGGTGATGTCGTTCAGGCCGCCGGTCTCCACCAGGTTCTTGAGGGCGGTGTCGCGGGAAACAAAGCGCGCCTTGCTGAGATCCTTGCGCCCGCTCAGGACCTGCCCGAGCTGTTTCGCCTGGTCCTGGCTGGCATCCCGGCTGACATACAGGCTGATTTCCGGCTGAGTGGGCAAATGACCCGCCAGGCGGTCAAGATTGGCAAGGACCAGATACAGGCTGGCAGGAAGACTGATGGCGACGCCGATCGCGACCAAGGTGAACAGACTGACAAGAGGGGAGTGCCAGAAGCGGGACAGGGCGGCCTTAAGCGCTGTCAGTTGAGCGCGCAGCAAATTCATCTTGCCGCCTCTGTCGCAGTATTCATTCCGATGCCTTATCGGGTCGGGGACCGGCATTCGCGAACGTGCGGATTTCCGCTTCGGGGAGATCCTCCTTAATGCCCATGCGGTTGCTCTCCAGCACCTTGCCGTGTTCCAGCCGCAGAATGCGACCGCCCAGGGCGCCAACCGCGCGCTCGTCGTGGGTGGCGATGACCAGCGTGGTGCCGACGCGGTGAAAGTCCTTGAACATGGCCATGATGGCGGCGGCATATTCCGCATCCAGGTTGCCGGTGGGCTCGTCAGCCAACACAAGCGATGGTCGCGAGACCACGGCCCGGGCAATGCAAAGTCGCTGCTGCTCGCCGCCCGACAGGGCGACCGGCATGGCTTTCTCGCGCTTGAGGAGGCCCACCTTGTCCAGTGCCGCGCGGGCCCGCTTCAATGCCTCGCGCCGCTCCATCCCCGCAATGGCCAGCGGCAGCACCACATTTTCGATGGCATTGCGGTCGAACAGCAGCTTGTGGTCCTGAAATATGAGGCCGATGTTGCGACGCAGATAGGGCACGGCATGGCGCGACAGCCTGCCCACATTCTGCCCGTTCACGCTGACCACGCCCGAGCTGGGCCGCTCGATCGCGACAACCAGCTTGAGCAGGGTGGATTTGCCGGCGCCCGAATGCCCGGTCAGGAATACCAGTTCGCCCTGCGCGATATCGAAGCTGACATTTTCAAGCGCGGTGTGTCCGCCGGGGTAGCGCTTGGAAACCTGGCTGAAGGAAATCATCTATCAATGGCGTGCAAATTGCGGGCGTGCACGTGCGAGCAAGCCGGCTTCAGGATTTGTTTCGGGCTGCGGTCCGGTCCCGCACTAGTCAAACAAGGCGTCAACGAATTCCTCGGCATTAAAGGGCCGCAGGTCGTCGACGCTTTCGCCCACGCCGATAAACCGCACCGGGATTGGCCGCGCAGACGCAATCGCCGCAATGGCCCCTCCTTTGGCGGTACCGTCCAGCTTCGTTATCACCAGCCCGGTGACCGTGAGCGTATCGTCAAAGGCCTTGACCTGGTTGACGGCGTTTTGGCCGGTATTGGCATCCAGCACCAGCAGCACTTCATGCGGGGCCGCGGGATCCACTTTCTGGATCACCCGTTTCACCTTCCTGATTTCTTCCATCAGGTGCAGTTGAGTGGGCAGACGGCCGGCCGTGTCGGCCAGCACCACGTCGATATTGCGCGCGCGCGCGGCGCTGATTGCATCAAAAATCACTGCGGCCGAGTCGCCTTTTTCCTGACTGATCACGCTGACGCCGTTGCGCTCGCCCCAGACCTGCAGCTGTTCGCGCGCTGCGGCGCGAAAGGTATCGCCTGCGCCCAGTAGTACGGTCTTGCCCTGGGCCTGAAAATAATGCGCCAGCTTGCCGATGGTAGTGGTCTTGCCGGCGCCATTCACCCCGGCCAGCATGATGACGAACGGGCGGGCGGTGGAGGTGTCGAGGGGGCTTTCCAACGGTCGCAACAATTCCGTCAGAGATGCTTTCAGCGCGGCCTGCAACTGTGGTGCATCGGTCAGGGCTTCCTTCCTGACTCGGCGGCGCAGGGACTGCATCAGGGTGTCGGTCGCCTCCACGCCGACGTCGGAAGTGATCAGGATGGTTTCCAGCTCCTCGAACAAGGCCTCATCAATTTTGCGCCCGGCCCCGAACAGCCCGGTGATCTGGCCCCCCAACTTGCTGCGCGTCTTGGCCAGCCCCTGTTTGAGCCGCTGCGCCCAGGAACGCTTGGGCGATGCCGCGTCGGATTCCTGTGTAGGCGCCGGCGCATCGGGCTCGGTGGAATTGGACTTGAAGAAACTAAACACGGGCCGGCAGGTCTGCTGAAAGGAATTTGCGGTATTTTATCACCTGGCTTCGAGGACGAATTTTTCTATGAACATCATTTCTTTTTTCCGGTGGGCGGCAGCCGGGCTGTTTCTCGCCACCGCGTCGGCCCACGCGGCGGTGCAGGACTTCAAGCTGGACAACGGCTTGCGGGTGCTGGTGCAGGAAGACGCGCGCGCCCCGGTGGTGGTATCCCAGGTATGGTATCGCGCCGGCAGCATGGACGAATTCAATGGCACCACCGGGGTGGCGCATCTGCTCGAACACATGATGTTCCAGGGCACCGAGAAGGTGCCGGCCGGACAGTTCTCCAAGCAGATCGCGGCGGTGGGCGGGCGCGAGAACGCCTTCACCAACCTCGATTACACCACCTATTTCCAGCAGCTGCCGAAAGACCAGCTGGCTTTGTCGATGAAGCTGGAAGCGGATCGCATGGCCAACCTCAAGATTAGCGATGAGACCTACAACAAGGAAATCCAGGTGGTCATGGAAGAACGGCGCATGCGCACCGAGGACAAGCCCCAGGCCATGGTTTATGAACGGGCCATGTCCGTTGCCTATCAGGAGCATCCCTATCGCCGCCCCATCATCGGCTGGATGGACGATCTGGAACACATGACGGCGCAGGACGCCCGCGATTGGTATCGCCGCTGGTATGCGCCGAACAATGCCACGCTCGTGGTGGTGGGCGACGTCAAGGCCAACGACGTTGTTGCCCTGGCAAGAGAATATTTCGGTCCCTTGCCCGCCAAGGCCTTGCCGGCGCGCAAACCCCAGGACGAGCCGGAACAGAAGGGGATCAAGCGTATCAATGTGAAGGCGCCGGCCAAGTTGCCCTACCTGCTCATGGGCTGGCACGCGCCGGTGCTGCGCGACGTGGACAGAGATCAGCTGCCTTACGCGCTGCAGTTGCTGGCGGGCGTGTTGGACGGGCATGATTCGGCCCGTCTGCAGAAGGCGCTGGTGAAAGAAGGCAAGCTGGCTGTGAACCTGGACGTGGGCTATGACAGCATCGCACGCGGACCGGGAATGTTCTATCTGGAGGCAACGCCTTCCGAAGGCGTGACCGTGGATGTACTGGAGAAGGCCATCCGCGCGGAACTGGACAAAGTCATTGCGAGTGGCGTGAGCGAACAGGAACTGAACCGCGCAAAGGCCCAGGTAATTGCTTCCGATGTCTACCAGCGTGATTCGGGCTTCTATCAAGCCATGCAAATCGGCGAACTGGCAACGGTAGGCCTGCCCCTGCGCCTGCTGGATGAACGGGTGGCCAAGCTTCGCGCGGTGACTGCCGATGAGGTCAAGGCCGCCGCCGCCCAGATCATCCAGGACGACCATCTGACGGTGGCCGTACTCGATCCCCAACCCATCGAACCCAAGCCGCGCCGCGCCCCCGTTCCAGGAGTGAAGAATGATTACTGATCTTCTGCCGCGCCTGCTTCTCGCCCTGGCCGCGTGGACGGCCTTGGCTGCCCACGCGGCCTTGCCCATCCAGCATTGGACGACGGCGGAAGGCGCCCGGGTCTATTTTGTCGAAAGCCACAATCTTCCGATGCTCGATGTTTCCGTGGATTTTCCCGCCGGCAGCGCCTACGACGCGCCGGACAAGGCTGGCTTGGCAAGGTTGACTCAGGTGATGCTGGACCAGGGAGCCGGACAAATGAGCGAAGAGGAGATCGCCAACCGGCTGGCCGATGTCGGGGCGGAGTTGGGCGGCCGTTTCGACCGGGATCGGGCAGGCGTGACGCTGCGCACCTTGTCTTCCGCAAAGGAGCGCAGCGAGGCACTGGCCATTCTGGTCGACGTGCTGCAGCATCCGCATTTTCCCGACGCGGCGTTTCAGCGCGAGCGGAATCGCATGCTCGCCGAGCTGAAGGAGCAGGAAGCGCAGCCAGAAGATGTGGCGGACAAGGCCTTTTACCGCGCCGTCTATGGCACCCATCCCTACGGCCTGCCGGAGAGCGGCACTGCCCGGGGTTTGAACCAGGTCAAGCAGGAAGATCTGGCCAGGTTCCATGCGGCTCACTATGTTGCGGCCGGCGCCGTTATCTCCATGATCGGCGATTTGTCTCGTACCGAGGCGGAACAGTTGGCGGCCCGCATTTCTGCCGGCCTGCCTACGGGGCCGGCCCCCGCGAGCATTGCGGCGCCGGTGGCAGTCAAACCGGAAACATTGAAGCTCAGTCTGCCCTCCACCCAGAGCCACATTCTCATGGGGCTGCAAGGTATGAGCCGGACCGATCCCGATTATTTCCCGCTCTATGTCGGCAATTACGTGCTGGGCGGCGGCGGATTCGATTCCCGCCTGCTGGAGGAGGAGCGTCAAAAGCGCGGATACGCCTACAGCGCCTACAGCTACTTCAACCCTTTAGTGCAACCGGGGCCGCTCGAAATCGGCCTGCAAACCCGCCAGGAGCACACCGAAGATGCATTGAAAGTGGCGCATGAGACGGTGCAGAATTTCGTTGCGCAAGGTCCCACCCAGGCCGAACTGACACAGGCCAAGGGCAATCTGGTGGGCGGCTTTCCGCTGCGCCTCGACACTAACAAGAAGATCCTGGAATACCTGGCCGCGATCGGTTTTTACCGGCTGCCCCTCAATTACCTGGATACCTGGACGTCCAAGGTGCAGGCAGTGAGCCTGGATCAGGTGCGCGATGCCTTCAGGCGCCGGGTTAACCCCGATGCGCTCTCGGTAGTGGTGGTGGGGCCGCAAGCCACGCAGTGAGGATGGCGAAGAGCAAGGGGCAGAAGCACGCCGGCCAAGCCAATCAGGTGCGCATCATCGGCGGTGACTTCCGCAGGCGGCTGTTGCGTTTTTCGCCCGAGGCGGGCTTGCGGCCGACGCCTGACCGGGTGCGGGAAACCCTGTTCAACTGGCTGGGGCAGGACTTGGCCGGGATGCGGGTGTTGGACGCTTTTGCCGGCAGCGGCGCCCTGGGATTCGAGGCCGCATCCCGACGTGCCGCGCGAGTGGTGATGCTCGAGGCCAGCGCGCGCGCCGTCGATGCGCTGGCGGCCAACCGCACGCTGCTGGGCGCGCCGCAGGTGGAAATCGTCCGGACCAATGCCTTGCCCTGGCTTGCCTGCAATGCGGATGTGTTCGATCTGGTGTTGCTCGATCCCCCCTTTGACAGTGATCTGGTCAAGGAGGCATTGCCGTTGGCGGCGGAACATCTGGCGCCGGCAGGTTGGCTGTATGTGGAGCAGGACCGCGCCGCGCTTGCGCCGGAAGGGTTTATCATTCACCGTTCGGGGACTGCCGGACAGTCCCATTTTGCCCTTCTAAGACGAGTCGGCTAGCCCATGCTCAAAGCGGTTTATCCTGGCACTTTCGATCCCATCACTCTTGGTCACGAGGACCTGATCCGGCGCGCTGCCGGCCTGTTCGACGAGATCGTGGTGGCGGTCGCGGAAAACCGCGACAAGGCGCCCTACTTCACCCTGGAGGAGCGGGTCGGCATGGCGCGCGAAATACTTGGCGATATACGCGGGGTGACGGTAGAAGGCTTTTCCTCCCTGTTGATCGACTTCGCTGCCCGCCATCAGGCCCGGGTCATCCTGCGCGGCCTGCGTGCGGTCTCCGATTTCGAATATGAGTTCCAACTCGCAGGCATGAACCGCAACCTCAAGCCGGACATCGAGACCATCTTCCTGACCCCGTCCGATCAGTTCATGTTCATCTCGTCGAGCATGGTGAGGGAGATTTCCCGCCTCGGCGGCGAGGTAAGGCCGTTCGTCCACCCCTTGGTGGCAGAGCGATTACATGGGAAAATTAGCGCTGACTAATACGTTTTTCGCGGAGCAGCAATCATGGCGCTGATGATTACAGACGAATGCATCAATTGTGATGTCTGTGAGCCCGAATGCCCCAACGAGGCAATTTCCCAGGGCGACGAAATCTACGTGATCGACCCCAACAAATGCACTGAATGCGTGGGCCATTTCGACACGCCCCAATGCCGCGAAGTGTGCCCGGTGGACTGCATCCCGATGAATCCGGACTACGAGGAATCGCCGGACCAATTGATGGAAAAATACAAGCGCCTAACTGGCAAGATTTAACCAAAAGTCATTCAAATAGTCGGGGGACGCAAAGGAGTGTTGAATCGAGGGCATTCAATGGGTGGGAGCACACCCGGCCCCGGAATGATGGGTACCTGATCTGGCCATCGGGGGGTCGACACCACTTCTCGCATCCGTCGCCTGGCTGCACGGCGTTCGGCAGGATCCCCAACCCCTGGCCGCACGCCTGCAGGAGTAAGCAGCACTGCCAGGATTGCCGCGTTGATCAAGACGAGATAGCAGCTTATGCGGCCGCCATCGCGCCGGCAATTACACGTCTGCCGCAACGCGCTCCGGCAGACTGACGGTGGGAGGCGGACGCAACGGATAGAGCATCTGCTCCGCTATGGAAGCGGGGAGTTTCGCCTCGATTCCATAGGCCTCTGGCCACTGCTTCCGAGGCAAGTGTAGCGTCC
>DASQBT010000178.1:0-1708 GCA_035635075.1 Thiobacillaceae bacterium
CCGAACAGGCCAAAGGCGCCTTCACCGGTGAAGTGTCGACTTCCATGCTGCTCGACTTCGGTTGCAAGTACGTCATCGTCGGGCATTCGGAACGCCGCAGCCTGTACGGCGAATCCGACGAACTGGTGGCGAAGAAATACATCGCAGCCCAGGCCGCGGGTCTCACGCCTATCCTGTGCGTGGGGGAATCGCTGGCCGAGCGCGAGTCGGGCGTGACCGAGGCAGTCGTGGCGCGTCAGCTCGACGCCGTCATCCAGGCCGCAGGGGTGGGTTCGCTGGCCAAGGCGGTGGTGGCCTACGAGCCCGTGTGGGCAATCGGCACCGGCAAGACGGCAAGCCCGGAGCAGGCCCAGGCGGTGCATGCCTTCATCCGTGGCAAGATTGCCGCCCTCGATGCGCCTGTCGCCGAGCAGCTGATTATTCAGTATGGGGGTAGCGTAAAAGCGGCGAATGCGGCAGAATTGATGGCTCAGCCGGATATCGATGGCGGACTGATTGGCGGCGCTTCACTGGTGGCCGACGAGTTCATCGCGATTTGCCGGGCCGCAGCCAAATAAGAGTCGCCAAGTAAGAATCAAGTCATGGAAACACTGGTCTGGGTCGTTCACGTTCTTGTTGCCATAGCATTGATTGCGCTGGTTCTCCTGCAGCATGGCAAGGGGGCCGACATGGGCGCGGCATTCGGCAGCGGTTCGGCGGGCAGCCTGTTTGGCGCCAGCGGTTCAGCCAATTTCCTGAGCCGCAGCACCGCCGTCCTGGCGGGCCTGTTCTTCCTGACCAGCCTGGGCCTGGCGTATTTCGGGCTTCAGCAACACAAGCCGGCCAGCGTGCTCCAGCGCACGGCCGTTCCGGCGATGCCCCAGCCGGCAGCTCCTGCGCAGGCGCCCGCCAAGGACGCCGGCTCGAAAGCGGGGGACATTCCGCAGTAAATCAGCAGTACCCATCCGGGCGCAAGCCCAATGGCCGACGTGGTGGAATTGGTAGACACGCTATCTTGAGGGGGTAGTGACTTCGGTCGTGCGAGTTCGAGTCTCGCCGTCGGCACCATCAAATTTCCTGATTCATTCATTAGCATTCGCTATCGAATAAGTTTCTGATTTTAAAGATAAAAATAGCAATTTTTCGGCTTGACAGTCAACGCTCCGCACTAATACACTCGGGTCATAATTACTCAACAGCCTGACAAGGGCGAAGTCGGAGGAACCCGGTGCTGGAGAATTACCTCCCCATTCTGTTGTTCATTCTGGTCGGCCTGGCTTTTGGAATCGGCCCGATCATTGCCGGCGGTCTGTTGGCGCCGCACCGCCCCGACAGCGAAAAGCTGTCTCCCTACGAATGCGGCTTCGAGGCCTTCGAAGATGCGCGCATGAAGTTTGATGTGCGCTATTACCTCGTCGCCATTCTGTTCATTCTGTTTGATCTGGAGATTGCCTTTCTTTTCCCCTGGGCCATCGTGCTGGAGGAGATCGGACTGGCGGGCTTCGTCGCCATGATGGTGTTCCTCGGCATACTGGTAGTCGGCTTCATCTATGAATGGATGAAGGGCGCCCTAGAGTGGGAATGATCTAGATCATGGGCATCGAAGGCGTTCTCGAGCAGGGCTTTGTCACCACCAAGGCCGATCAACTCATCAATTACATGCGCACCGGCTCGATGTGGCCGATGACCTTCGGCCTGGCCTGCTGCGCGGTGGAAATGATGCAGGCGG
>DASQBT010000179.1:0-18936 GCA_035635075.1 Thiobacillaceae bacterium
CTTCGCATCCAGAAGACGCGTTCGATCATCTTGCTGGCGTGGTCAAACTCGTCGATGAATTCCTCATATTCGTGCTTGCCCCGCGCAGCGAAGGTCCAGTCATTGCACATGCGTGAAACTCGATAGTAAGCGCCTTGTTCAGAACCCGAAGAACCTCCCGGTCGTTTCTCATGAGATTCTCCAAAAATTCGACTTGGGTGCATTGCCACCCCTTTTGCGGGTCTCCGTTGCGACCGCAAATTCATAAGCCCAAGTTGGGAAGATAAAACGGCGGGAGCGGGCCTAGTGTTGTTTGCTTCGTAAGCGATGACGCAGATAGATCCAGAGGCCGCTCAAGGCGATCAACATGAATACGGCACCGACCGCATCGACCAGGAACGGGCCATAAGGTCCTATGATGCGCCCACTGTGGGCATCCAGCAGAATACGCTCGAGCGGCAATTGCGGGCGTAAGTAGGGGGCGGCCCGTGCTCTGATGTCTGCAGGCAGGGGCTGGCTTGTCGCCCAGCTTACCTTGTTGCCATACGGCGCCCAGTCCAGGCCATCGCGGCTGGCAAAGCGATGGTCTTGCGAATCGGCAATGACGACCACGCCATCACCCTGGCCAATACGGTGGATGGTGGAAAGCGGCAGATCACTTGTTTGCAAAGTGTCCACCAGCCGTCCCTGCGCATCCAGCACAATGATTCGACTGGCATTGGCCGCAAACAACAGGTCGTTGGCAACGGCTAGCCCGAGCGGCATAGGCAGTGCGGCAGAAAGCGGCCGTCCATCAATAACGGTTCGGGCATCGGTACCGATCATCCAATGGCTGGCTGCACGAAAGCCTGATTCCGGAATGACCGCGTGCAGCCCATACAATCGGATCAGCCAAGGCGCGCCGATTTCCTTGTGATCGAGGCCCCAGTCCGTGCTGTGATTGAGCGCGATGCCGCTCGCCGCCAGCCACAGCACAAAAAGCCCGGCCACCGCGCCCATTCTTCGGTGCCAGCGATGCAGCAGCACGCCGATTATGCGGCGGCGATGCGAATGGTGATGAGTGCCGAGCGTCACGGCGTCAGCGAATCGAGCACGAGTGCCGCGCGAGCCATGCGTTCCATTGAATGGACCGAAAGCGTCGCCCCGGAAATCCCGTCTATTGATCTGTTGAGTCTGTCATCCCGCAGGCTGGAACCGACGAACTGCTGCAGAAAGGATGGGTAGTGGATCTCCATGCCACGGGTTTCCCGATAGACGAGAACGCGGACCCGTTCGATTGCTGCATTCTTCACCACAAACGCGGCGGTGATCGGGTATTCCTTGCCAATCTCGTCCAGGATCCAGGCAGTCTTGCCATCGGCGCGCCAGTAGCGCAGCCGTGCTTGGCCATAGGGATGTCCAAGCACAGCCTTGAGTTTGTCCTGCGCGGCATTGTCAAGCCAGATCGCCCGAGCCGGCGGCGGCGTCCCGAATTCTTCGCGCAGGAAGTCCTCGCGAGTCTGATACACCGTATCGGCAAACGAGCTGGCGCTGCATGCGGCAAAAAGCATCACGCAAGCCAGGCTAGAACGTAAGGCCCAGCCCAAGATCGAAGCGATCGCGCGCGGAGTCAAGATGGAAGGTCTGGTAATCGGCTTTGAATACCACATTGGGGTTGAGCTGGTAATTGACGCCGGCGGTGGTGACCGCTTCGGTAGGCAGCGGATCGAGGGTAAGTCCGGCCGGCAAGGCCACATAGGCGCTCGCGGTATTATAGCGCTCATAGCGCACGAACGGAGTGAGCGCTTGATCTCCCTTCTCCCAGATGCGATACGCTGCCTGCCCATACCAGCCGTAGAATGCCTTGGGAATGGGTGTGGGCTGAAAAGCATTCACCAGATTGAAATCTTCCGTGTTGGAAATTGTGCCTTTGGCGTAAACGGCGGACAGATCCCAATGACCCGGGGCCCAGCGTGCATGGGCGTCCCACAGCATGACCCGCGAGTGCTCGACGAGAGAGCCGGGAGTGCCCTGCCCGCCCCTTCCGGTGAACAAGCTGGCCCCGACGACCAGACCGGGCGTTCCGCGCCAGTTGAGCGCGCCGTAGACTGCCAGGTCCTTGGCCTTGGCCAACTGCAACTCCTGATGGACGCTGCCAAGCGGAGAGTCGGTACCCTCGTTGGAGGTCGGATCCCATTTCGACAAGTCAAATCCCGTGGTCACGCCGGCGTCCCAGGCGAGCCCAAAGTCGGTTGAACCATAAACGCCCAGCCCCCCTTCGCGCCAGGTGCTCGGAATGATCGCCGTCTCGACAAAGTTCCGCTCCACCCCGTAATAGGAGGTAGGCTCGTGTGATTCATTGAGCAGGCCAAAGGGCATCAGGAAAAGGCCGGCCTTAAGATTCACGTTCTGTGCAAGACGATGATCGATATAGAACTGCTCGACCTCGGCCTCGCCCTGGTCACTGGACGAAGCGACCGCATGCTCGAATTCGAATTCGGAGGCGAACCGCGTCTTGTCATCGAAGCGATGACCGAAACCGAACACCGCTCGCCTCAAGTCTGCTTGGGTCTGGCTCGAATCACGCGGATGGTTGTAGTTGATTTCGCCGTAGCCGTAAATCGTCGTTGTGGCCAGTGCCGTACCGGGCGTTGCCGAATCGCTGGCAGGTGCAGACGTATTGGCGGTTTGGCTGATGGCCTCCTGTTGGCTGGCGATCGCTTCGGTTTTCGAGTTGACCTGGTTCAACTCGGACTTGAGCGCCTGGATTTCCGCTTCAAGCCGGTCGATGCGTGCGCGCAGGTCGGCGTCGTCCGCGTTTGAGTATGGCGATAACAAGATGGCCGCGAACAGGAATATAAATTTCGTTCGTTGCATGTATTGGGCTCCAAAGTTAGGGTGACAAAGAACGTTGCTCGGCTTTTCAAGTTCCACGAATAAACGGGGTCGACGGTAGAAGGACTGTTGGCGGAAGTGAGCCGCACGCCTGTCCCGTATAAGGAGATACTTGGTCACTGTGGCGGCTGCCAACCGTCGGTCAAGGTCTGCAGGAAGGCGACGATATCGTCGACCTCCTTGTCGGCAAGCCCCAAATGGCCCAGTTCAGCGTGATTGACGGTCTCTTCCACCTCGGGTCCCGGCCAGCAATTCTGTCCCTGGGCATCGGCCGCCCGGGTCCAAACCGCGTCGGCGCATCTGGGGCGCAGGTCGCGGTCGTTGTAGAACTGCACCACCGAACGCAGGTCGGTGAAATAGCCGTTGTGCATGTAAGGCGCCGTTACGGCAATGTTGCGCAGGGTTGGCACCTTGAACTTGCCGTTTTGAGCGGCAATGCCTAGCGCGCCACCCAGTCCGAGATCGATGAAGTTCGTGCCATCCGGATTGAATCCAACTCCCTGTGCATAGAATGGGTTGTCCGGATTACGCGGCACGCCGAGATTATCGTAGGTGAAATCGGTGAATAACGGCGGCGTTCCATCAGCCAGCGGTGTGATCGGATGACAGGCAGCACAATTGCCCTTGTTTGCGCCAGTAAAGAGGGCCATGCCGCGCATCTCTTGGGCCGTCAGCTGCGCCTGCCCTTTGAGGAAGTAGTCGAATTTGGAGCTGAAGGGCGCGAAGGTCTTGGTACGCTCGAATGCCGCGATGGCCTGGACAATTCGCTCGTAGGCCAGATCGGCGTCATCCAGAGATGTCAAGCCGAACACTTGCTTGAACAGCGGAGCATAGGACGCGTTGCGAACCTTTTCCACCACAGACTGCTTACTGAGGTTCGCCATCTCCGCTGGATTCAGGAAAGGCTGCTTCGCCTGGTCTTCCAGCATGGAACTCCGTCCATCCAGAAATTGGCCGCCGACATAGGTACCGTCCTTCTCGTCAAAATGGAAGGGCGGTGAAAATTGTGCATAAGCGGCCGTTGGGCTGTTGCGCCTGCCAAACAAGCCCGGGTGTATCCCCTCCGAGGTGGGTTTTTCCTGGTCCGGATCGGTGAAGGCGTGAGTAGCGTCGTGGCAACTTGCGCAAGCCTGCCCAGCGGGTTCTGAGAGGGTGGTGTCCTCGAATAGTTTCTTGCCCAGAAGGACGAGGTTCGATTGGTTTGCGGTGGCAGACTCCGTGACATCGCTGCCCCCGCCG
This sequence comes from Thiobacillaceae bacterium, assembly GCA_035635075.1. Classification (GTDB taxonomy): domain Bacteria; phylum Pseudomonadota; class Gammaproteobacteria; order Burkholderiales; family Thiobacillaceae; genus DASQBT01. Next base: position 4,093 of record DASQBT010000179.1, read on the forward strand.
CCACAGCCCGATAGGATGAATGCCAGACCCAGGAATAGAACAAACAGTGAACGCGCTGGTCCACCGGAAATGGAACGCCGGCCGGGCGCGGTCGCGTTCATTCAGGGCTGACCTCTCCAGGCGAAGATTCTGTCAGTTCCTCCAGACATCCACTCAGGCCGTTGCACGCATCGCGCAGGCTATAACCCAATGCCTTGGCCTGTGCCAAGCAGGTAAGCAGCGTGCACGCGACCGCGCAGGAGCGCCGCGAGCCGGTGCCCATGGCATTGCGCAGGTGATGGGAGGCGCCTGCCATCAGTTCGGATTGATCTTCGACACCCGTCGACACATGCGTTATTTGGTTCATGCCAGCCCCATACAAGTCAAAACAGAAATTTGCTGGCTTGCCCGCAACACCGGGCTGGCTGGCACTACGACTGCAGATAATCCTTAGTTGAACAGTAGCCTTGTGAGGCTGACTAGGTTGTGCCTGTCCTTTGCCGCATTTGAGCACCTGAGTTCATTGCGAATGAAACAATTCCTCACGCCGGCTGTAGGCAGGATGCCTGTGCAAATGCCTTTCGTGGTTCCTGCAATACTTCCTTGGCGCACCCTGCGCACTTGCCACACTGTGAACTCACACCCAGTTGCTCGCGCAAGTCACGCATGCGGCGCGCACCTTGAGCGACCGCCTGATGAATATCCCGGTCGGTCACCTGCTGACAAATACACACATACATGGGAATCGCCTCACTTGGTCAGGATCAATTTACCGTTACGCGTCTGCCGCAAGCGGTACTCCTCGCCTCGATGCTCGATCACCACCTCGTTCCTGCCGAAACGAAAGAGGGACTCGCTGGAGATCTCGCGACCGTGGTTCGCCTTGAATTGATCAGGCCGTTCGTTGGCTTCGCCGGTGTCCGGATAGGCTGGGTAAGCTTGCATGGCAGTGCTTTCTGGCAACGATAATGATAACGATTCGTATTATACATACACTTTTTGACTGTGCAACAGAAAGAATGATCTATAGTCGGCGACATGCGTGAATTGTTGCTCGCGGCCTTTCAGGCGGGTCTTAGCGCCGTCGATCCGATGGCTATTGTTCCGAGCCATATGCCGGCGCCGCCCCGGGGGCACGCCCTGGTCGTCGGGGGCGGCAAGGCGGCTGGGGCGATGGCCTGCGCGGTGGAAGACCACTGGCCAAACGCTGCGCCCCTGGCCGGCCTGGTGGTGACCCGCTATCAGCACAGCCTGCCCACCCGGTGCATCGAGGTTATTGAAGCCAGCCACCCGCTCCCCGACAGCCGCGGCGCGGAGGCGGCGACTCGCATGCTGGACCAAGTGCGGCGGCTCACGCCGGATGACCTGCTGCTGGTGCTGTTGTCCGGCGGCGGCTCCAGCCTGTTAGCCCTACCGGCGGAGGGCATCGCGCTCAAGGAATTGCGCGCCGTGACCAAGGCGCTGCTTGCCTGTGGCGCGCCGATCCAGGACATCAACACGGTACGCAAACACCTCACCCGCTTGTCCGGCGGACAGCTCGCCGCGCATTGCCAGGCACCGATCAGAGCCCTGATCATTTCCGACGTGGTTGGTGACGACCCAACAGACATCGCATCAGGCCCCTGCGCCCCCGATCCTTCCAGCTATGCAGATGCCCTGGCGATCCTCGCCCACTACGCCATTATCCCGCCTCCCGCGGTAAGCGCCCACTTGCAGCGTGGCTTGCGCCGCGAGATCCTGGACACGCCCAAGCCCGGCGATGCGGTATTCGAGAAGGTTGAAAACCGCGTCATCGGCAGCGCCCGGCAATTGCTTAGCGCGGCGGAAGCCTATCTGCACGAGCGGGGCATCACCGTCGTCAACCTGGGCGAAAACGTAGGCGAATCGCGCGAACTCGCGCAGGCTCACGCCAGGCTGATTCGGGATCGGTTGCAAAGCATGCCTCGGCCCTTCGCCCTGCTTTCTGGCGGCGAAACCACCGTCATCGTGCGCAATCCGGCCGGACGCGGTGGTCGCAACACCGAATACCTGCTGGCCCTGGGTCTCGCGCTGAAGGGGATAGCAAGTGTCTGGGGGCTGGCCTGCGATACCGATGGGATCGATGGGACCGAAGAAAATGCTGGTGCGCGGTGGCAGCCAGACAGTCTGGCGCGTTCACAAGGGTTGGGGCTTGACGCACAGAACGCTCTCGCAGGCAACAACGCCTACGCCTTCTTCCAGGCTCTCGACGACCTGGTAATCACCGGCCCCACCCGAACCAACGTCAATGACTTCCGACTCGTGCTGATAGTGGATCAGACGACGATATTCGCGGCGGCCAGAGCCTAATTGGGTTTGAATACCTGAACCATATCACCGACCTTCAGGCCGAGCTTCTCCGCGGCGTTGCCGCGATTAATCGCCAGCTCCAGCAAACCCACGCTATTTACGAACCAGAAGCCCTCACCCTTGGCGACAGAGCCAAACGTCTGGGCATGCTGGAATTCGCCAGTGCGTGCGACGACCCGAGTGGCCTTGGGCAAGGGCCCGCCACGGATGCCGGTCCAGGCATTGCCATAGTGATCAACGTAGATCACGCGCTGCAGATCGCCGGGATCAAACTCAATATGCAGCCTGGCCTTCTCTTCCAGCTTGTCGGCGGGAAATTCGCCCTTGGCGATCAGCGCGGCAATTACCGCGAATATATCCCGCCCATGGAACGTTGCCGAAACGGCGTCCGGTACCCAATGAATCCGCCAAACTTTGGCGTCACTGTTGCGTGCCGCGGCTATTGACAGGAGTCCATTGTCCGGACCGACAAACCAGCGTCCGCCCGCCATGACGACCACGCCCTCGCGTTCCGTCCCGACGCCGGGATCGACCACGCACATGAATACGCATCCGGGCGGGAAGGTAGGCGCGAAGGCGGCGAGGAGATGAGCGCCTGCGTGGGCATTGTAGTCCGGCGCCTGATGCAGCAGGTCCACCACCTGATGGTCCGGCGCATGCTGGGCCAGACGCGCCTTCACCTGGCCTACATAGGGGTCGTGACCACCGAAGTCAGTGAAGAGCACGATCATGAAAGCCTCCGTCGTTATTGGCTATGAATATTGGACGTTCACACTTATCTGGCAAGCCCCGAAATGCAAGAAGCCGGGTGGTCCCGGCTTTTGGTGGTGCTTGGCTTGAACTACTTTGAGCTATTCAGCGTCGACGGCCTCGCTGGTCTCGGGGCGATCCACCAGCTCCACCAATGCCATGGGCGCATTATCCCCCACGCGGAAGCCGAACTTAAGGATGCGCAGGTAGCCGCCGGGGCGCTTCGCATAGCGCGGGCCCAGCTCATCGAACACCTTGGTAACCATCTCACGGTCGCGCAACCGGTCGAACGCCAAGCGGCGATTTGACAGGCTGGGGGACTTGCCCAAGGTGATGATCGGCTCCGCCACGCGGCGTAATTCCTTGGCTTTGGGCAGGGTGGTCTTAATCGCTTCATGGCGCAACAGCGAGTTGGTCATGTTGCGAAGCATTGCCAGCCGGTGGCTGGTGGTGCGATTGAGTTTGCGATTTGACTGACTGTGACGCATGGCCTATTTCCTTTCAGTACTCTTTGGATAGGACGCCTGCCACGGCGTCCCTCACTTTTTCGTTATGCTTGATGCTCTGCCGCTGTTCAGGCCTTCTCCAGTCCGGCGGGCGGCCAGTTCTCCAGTTTCATGCCCAGGGCCAAGCCGCGCGAGGCCAGGACTTCCTTGATTTCGTTGAGGGACTTGCGGCCCAGGTTGGGGGTCTTCAGCAATTCGGTTTCGGTGCGCTGAATCAGGTCACCGATGTAATAAATGTTCTCGGCCTTCAGGCAGTTGGCGGAACGCACGGTAAGTTCGAGATCGTCGACCGGGCGCAGCAGAATCGGATCAACCTGCGGCGCGCTGGGCGCTGCGGCGCTGCTCTCAGTGCCTTTCAGATCGGCGAACACGGACAACTGATCGACCAGAATGCGGGCCGCAGTGCGCACCGCTTCTTCCGGCTCGACAACGCCATTGGTCTCAATGTCAATGACCAGGCGGTCCAGGTCGGTACGCTGCTCGACCCGGGCGCTTTCCACCGCATAGGCCACCCGGCGCACCGGACTGAAGGAAGCATCTACCAGGATAGAGCCAACGCTACGGGAATCTGCATCGACCTTGCGCGCCGGCACCGGCTGATAACCGCGGCCGCTTTCGACGCGGACTTCCATTTCCAGTCTCCCCCCCTTTGTCAGGTGAGCAATGATGTGATCTGGATTAAGCACTTCCACGTCATGCGGCAGCTGGATATCACCTGCTGTCACCACGCCCTCGCCCTCTTTGGCGAGTTTCAGATTCACGGCAGCCTTGCCGTGCAGCTTGAACGCGACACCCTTGAGATTGAGCAGAATGTCGACGACGTCTTCCTGCACGCTCTCGATGGTGGAGTATTCATGCACCACGCCGGTGATCTTGACTTCCGTCGGCGCATAGCCGGTCATGGACGACAAGAGTATGCGACGCAGGGCATTGCCCAGCGTATGTCCATAGCCGCGCTCGAACGGTTCCATGGTGACCTTGGCGTGAAGCGGAGACATGCGATCCACTTCCACGATGCGCGGCTTGAGAAAATCCTGAGTAGCAGACATGCGGCTTTTTCCTTAGAGCGCGGTTAAGCGATTACTTGGAATACAGTTCAATCACCAGCGATTCATTGATGGTGGGCGGCAGTTCCGAACGCTGCGGCATGGCCTTGAAGGTGCCCTTCAGGCCCTTGCTGTCCACTTCAATCCATTCGGGGAAGCCACGGCCTTCAGCAGCCTCCACCGCGCCCTTGATGCGGAGCTGGGGCTTGGCCTTTTCCGCCACTTCGACGACATCACCGGCCCGCACCTGGAACGAAGGAATGTTGACGCGCTTGCCATTGACCATAATCGCGTTGTGGCGCACCACTTGGCGGGCCTCGGTACGCGAGGCACCGAACCCCATGCGGTAGCAAACAGTGTCCAGGCGGCTTTCGAGCAAACCAAGCAGATTGTCGCCCGTCACACCCTTGCGGCGGTCGGCCTCCTGGTAGACCAGCCGGAACTGGCCTTCGAGGACGCCATAAATGCGCCGAATCTTCTGCTTTTCACGCAGTTGCACGCCGTAGTTTGACAGCCGACTGCCGCTCTTTTGGCCATGTTGGCCAGGCGCGTAACTGCGGCGCTCAATGGCGCATTTGTCGGTGTAGCACTTTTCGCCCTTGAGAAAGAGCTTTTCGCCTTCGCGGCGGCACTGACGGCATTTTGCATCCAGATTTCTTGCCATGACCTTGACCTTGACCTTAATTAAATACGACGCTTCTTGGGCGGACGGCAACCGTTGTGCGGCACCGGCGTCACATCAGATATCGAGGTAATCTTGAAACCCAAGGCGTTGAGGGCGCGCACTGAGGACTCGCGACCGGGGCCGGGCCCCTTGATGCGGACTTCAAGATTTTTCACCCCGTATTCCAGCGCCATCTTGCCGGCATTCTCGGCCGCCACCTGAGCCGCGAACGGGGTGGACTTGCGCGAACCCTTGAAGCCGGCGCCTCCTGCAGTGGCCCAGGACAGGGCGTTGCCCTGGCGGTCGGTTATGGTAATGATCGTGTTGTTGAAGGATGCATGAACATGGACGATCCCTTCAGCCACGTTCTTCTTGACCTTCTTGCGCACACGGGTCGCAGCAGCAGTCTTAGCCATCTAACAATCCCTATTTCTTGATCGCTTTGCGCGGGCCCTTGCGGGTTCGTGCATTGGTTCGGGTGCGCTGACCGCGCACGGGTAGTCCCTTGCGATGGCGCACGCCACGGTAGCATCCCAAATCCATGAGACGCTTGATATTCATGGTCACTTCACGACGTAGATCGCCTTCAACGGTGTGCTTCGACACGCCATCGCGCAGCTTGTCCATGTCGGTATCGGACAGGTCCTTGACCTTCGTAGAGGAAGCCACCCCTGCGCCGTCGCAGATCTTACGCGCGGTCGCGCGCCCAATGCCGAAAATTGCCGTCAAGGCGATCTCGGCGTGTTGATGGTTCGGAATGTTTACCCCAGCGATACGGGCCATTCGCTATGCTCCGGACAGAAAATTATAAATAATACCACGCTTGGTCCATAGAACCCAAGTCGAATCCATGCCTGTCACTCAACCCTGGCGCTGTTTGTGCCGCGGATCCTCACAGATGACCCGGACCACGCCCTTGCGACGCACGATCTTGCACTTACGGCAAATCTTCTTGACTGATGCTTGTACTCGCATGTCATTCTCCTAATGCCTGTTACGGCAAACTCTCTATTTGGCCCGGAACACAATTCGGGCCCTACTCAAATCGTAAGGCGTCAGCTCGACGGTCACCTTGTCGCCGGGCAAGATGCGTATGTAATGCATGCGCATCTTGCCGGAAATATGTCCCAGTACCAGATGACCGTTTTCCAGCTTGACGCGAAAGGTGGCATTCGGCAGGTTCTCAACGACTTCACCCTGCATCTGGATGACATCTTCCTTACCCATACTCAACGCCCGACCAGTCCACCCTTGAAGTTGGCTTTCTTGAGCAGACTTTCGTACTGATGACTCATGATGTAGGCCTGAACCTGCGCCATGAAATCCATGGTCACCACCACGATAATCAGCAGGGAGGTGCCGCCGAAATAGAACGGCACATTCCACTTTGCAATCAGTATTTCCGGGATCAGGCACACAAAGGTGATGTACATGGCGCCGATCAGGGTAAGCCGCGTCATGATCTTGTCGATGTACCTCGCCGTCTGGTCGCCTGGACGGATGCCGGGAACAAAAGCGCCGCTTTTCTTCAGGTTGTCCGCCGTTTCCTTGGGGTTGAACACCAGGGCGGTATAGAAGAAACAGAAGAAGATGATTGCTCCGGCATACAGGACCATGTGTATCGGCTGCCCAGGCGCCAGGGTGGACGCCAGGTCTTTCAGCCAGACCATGCGGTCACTGGAGCCAAACCAGCCCGCCAGCGTGGCCGGAAACAGAATGATGCTGGAAGCGAAGATGGGCGGTATTACGCCGGACATGTTGAGCTTGAGTGGCAGATGAGAACTTTGCCCGCCTACCACCATACGCCCGACCTGCCGCTTGGCATAATTGACCAGGATCTTACGCTGGCCTTTTTCGACAAACACCACAAACGCAATCACCGCGAGTGACAGGACAAACAGTATCAGCAGCAAAGGAATCGAGAAGGCGCCGGTGCGGGTCAGCTCGAGCATGCCCCCGATCGCCTGGGGAAGGCCGGCGACAATGCCGGCAAAAATGATGATCGAGATGCCGTTGCCGATACCGCGCTCGGTAATCTGCTCTCCCAGCCACATCAAAAACATGGTGCCCGCGGTCAGGGTCGTTACGGTCGTGATTCGAAACATGAAGCCGGGATCCAGCACCAGTCCCGCTTGCGCTTCCAGCGCGATGGCGATCCCCAGGCCTTGGAACAGGGCGAGGAAAACAGTGCCGTAGCGGGTGTACTGAGTAATCTTGCGCCGGCCAGACTCGCCCTCTTTCTTCAGCGCCTCCAGTTGCGGCGACACCACCGTCAGCAGCTGAACGATAATCGAGGAGGAAATATAAGGCATGATGCCCAGGGCAAATACGGTAAAACGCTTGAGCGCCCCGCCCGAGAACATGTTGAACATGCCCAGGATGCCGCCCTGCTGCGACTGAAACAGGTGCTCCAGCACCCTCGGGTCTATGCCCGGCACCGGAATATGTGCGCCGATGCGATAGACGATCAGGGCCCCGGCCAGGAACCATAAGCGCCGCTTGAGGTCGGCAAACTTGCCGGAGGCAAGTCCTGTCATGGGAGACGGGTTGGCCACGATCGATGTCCTGTGGTTGTGCTAGGTCCGGCCGGTCACTCGGCCAAGCTGCCGCCGGCTGCCTCGATGGCCTCTCGGGCACCCTTGCTCGCCGCGATGCCCTTGAGTTTGACCGCCTTGCCGAGTTCGCCCGAGAGAATGACTTTCGCGGTCCTGGCTGAGGCTGGCACGAGGCCAGACTGCTTAAGCACCAGAATGTCGATTTCTTCCACGGCAACCCGCGCGAGATCCGACAGGCGCACTTCGGCCGTGTCGGTCCGGCTCAGGGACACAAAGCCCCGCTTGGGCAGGCGGCGCTGCAGCGGCATTTGACCGCCCTCGAAGCCGACTTTCTTGTAGCCGCCGGAACGGGAATGCTGACCCTTATGCCCGCGGCCTGCGGTCTTGCCCAAGCCCGAGCCGATGCCGCGTCCGACCCGACGCTTGGCATGCTTGGCGCCAGCGGCGGGTTTGACATTGTTCAGTTCCATCTCAGCCCTCGACCTTCACCAGATAGTTAACCTTGTTGATCAGCCCACGGATGGCAGGGGTGTCGTGCAGCTCCACGCTATGGTGAAGGCGGCGCAGACCCAGACCCTTGACGCACTCTCGATGGGGCGCCTTGGTCCCGATCAGGCTCTTGACCAGGGTGACCTTGATTTTTTTTGCGTCAGCCATAGACCAATTACCCCAGAATCTCTTCAATCGACTTGCCGCGCTTGGCGGCGATTTCGGATGGCGTGGACATCTGCATTAAACCGTTGATGGTGGCACGCACGACGTTATAAGGATTTGTCGAGCCCAGGCACTTGGCAAGAACGTTCTGCACACCCATCACTTCGAAGACCGCCCGCATCGCGCCGCCTGCAATGATTCCCGTACCTTCGGACGCCGGCTGGATCAGTACCATGGACGAACCGTGCTTGCCCACGATCGCATGATGGAACGTACCATTTTTGAGATTGACCTTGACCATCCTGCGCCGCGCCTCCTCCATGGCCTTTTGCACGGCCACCGGCACTTCGCGCGATTTGCCCTTGCCCATGCCGACGCCGCCATCCCCGTCACCCACTACCGAAAGTGCGGCGAAGCCAAGAATCCGGCCGCCCTTTACCGTCTTGCTGACGCGGTTGACCGCGACCATCTTTTCGCGCAGACCGTCGCCGCGCTCTTCATTCTGATCAGTACGAGCCATGTCGCTCTACCCCTTAAAATTGAAGTCCGTTTTCCCGCGCGGCGTCCGCCAGGGCTTTTACCCGGCCGTGATACTTCAAGCCGCTGCGGTCAAATGCAACCTTGTCTATGCCCAAGGCCTTGGCCTTCTCCGCTACACGCTTTCCCACCAGTGCAGCCGCCGACTTGTTGCCGCCATTGGGCGCCTGCGCCCGAATGTCCTTTTCCAGGGTGGAGGCAGCAGTCAGCACCTGGCCGCCGTCTGCAGAAATAATCTGCGCATAGATATGACAGTTGCTGCGGTGTACCGCGAGACGCACCGCCTTGACGGCCGCAATTCTGGCGCGGGTTTTGCGCGCACGGCGGACTCTTGCCAATCGGGTATTCATGCTCTGTTCCTCAGCCGGTTATTTCTTCTTGGTCTCTTTCAAGACCACCACTTCATTTACATAGCGCACGCCTTTGCCCTTATAAGGCTCGGGCGGGCGATATGAACGTATGTCTGCCGCAACCTGACCGACTTTTTGCCGGTCGATCCCCTTGACCAGAATTTCGGTCTGAGTTGGCGTTTCCACTTTCACACCGGCTGGCATCTTGTGCACCACCGGATGGGAGAATCCGAGCGACAGGTTGATGCCATCACCCTGGGCCTGGGCGCGATAACCCACTCCCACCAAGCTGAGCCTCTTCTCGAAACCCTTGCTCACGCCCTGGATCATGTTGGCGAGCAGAGCGCGCATGGTGCCCGACATAGCGTTGGCTTGTATGCTGCCGCTGGTCGGGGCGCAGATCAACGTCTCGCCGTCCTTGTCCACCCGCACGTCGGCGTTGACTTTCTGCGTCAAGCTACCGAGCGGGCCCTTGACGGTGATCACTTCACCCAGGGTGACTTCCACCCCTTTGGGCAGTTGGATAGGATTCTTGCCTACACGTGACATTTCCTGCTCCTTAGGCGACGATGCACAACACTTCGCCGCCCACGCCGTTGGCACGGGCCTTGCGATCAGTCATCACGCCCTTCGGCGTAGATACGATGGCCACCCCGAGGCCGTTCATTACCCGCGGCAGATCATTGGTGCCGCGATAGATGCGCAGGCCGGGCTTGCTGACGCGCTCTATCTTTTCGATGACCGGGCGCCCAGCGTAGTACTTGAGCTGGACTTCCAACTGCGCCTTGACTTCGCCGCGCACGGCAAAACCGTCGATGTAACCTTCATCCTTCAATACCTGGGCAATTGCCACCTTCACCTTCGAAGCAGGCATCGCCACCACGGCCTTTTCCATGGCTTGGGCATTGCGGATGCGGGTCAGCATATCGGCAATGGGATCGCTCATACTCATAATGTTCTCCCTTACCAGCTGGCCTTGACCATGCCCGGAACTTCTCCGCGCATGGCTGCCTCACGCAACTTCATGCGTGACAAGCCGAATTTGCTATACACACCGCGCGACCGCCCGGTCAGCGCACAGCGGTTGCGCTGGCGCGTTGGATTGGCGTTGCGCGGCAACTTCTGCAGGGACAGGCGGGCAGCCATTTTCTCTTCTTCGCTCGCCTTAGCGCCGCCAATAACGGCCTTCAGGGCCGCGCGCTTGGCCGCATATTTTTCCGCCAGCTTAACGCGCTTGATATCACGGTTGATCATGGACAGTTTGGCCATTCGGACCTCAACTCTTGAAGGGGAATTTAAACGCGGCAAGGAGAGCCTTGGCCTCTGCGTCGCTCTTGGCGGTCGTGGTAATGGTAATGTTCATGCCACGCAGCGCGTCGATCTTGTCATACTCGATTTCGGGAAACACGATTTGCTCGCGCACCCCCATGTTATAGTTGCCGCGGCCATCGAAGGACTTCGCGGAGACCCCGCGGAAGTCACGGATACGCGGCATGGCGATGGTCACCAGGCGATCGAGGAATTCATACATGCGCGCGCTGCGCAGGGTTACCTTGCAGCCGATCGGATAACCATCGCGAATCTTGAAGCCGGCAATGGACTTGCGCGACTTGGTCACCACTGGCTTTTGTCCGGCAATCTTTTGCATGTCGCCGACCGCAAAATCCATGACTTTCTTGTCAGCCACCGCCTCACCCACGCCCATATTAAGGGTTATTTTTTCAATGCGGGGCACTTGCATAACGGACTTGTAGCCGAATTGTTTCATCAACTCGGGCATCACCGTCTCACGATAAAAACTTTGCAGACGAGCCATGATTGCCTCTTAAGCGTCCACCATCTCACCATTGGACTTGAAGACGCGCACTTTGCGGCCATCCTCAAGCACCTTGAAACCAACCCGGTCAGCCTTCTGAGTACCCGGATTGAACAAAGCCACGTTGGAAGCATCGAGCGGCATTTCCTTCTCGACGATGCCGCCCGTGGTGCCCTTGAAGGGATTGGGCTTCTGATGCTTCTTGACCCGGTTTATCCCCTCCACCACCATTTGCCCATCATCCAACACCCGCAGCACGGAGCCGCGTTTGCCCTTGTCCTTGCCGGCCAACACAACGACCTGATCACCCTTGCGAATACGCGCCATGACAAATCTCCTTACAGCACTTCCGGCGCAAGCGAAACAATCTTCATGAATCGCTCGGTACGGAGTTCACGGGTTACCGGCCCAAAAATCCGGGTGCCGATCGGCTCAAGCTTGTTGTTCAACAGGACAGCGGCGTTGCCGTCAAACTTGATTAGCGAACCATCGGGACGACGCACGCCCTTGGCGGTGCGAACCACCACGGCGTTATAGACGTCACCCTTCTTGACCCGGCCACGGGGGGCCGCATCCTTGATGCTGACCTTGATGATGTCGCCCACGCCGGCATAGCGGCGATGGCTGCCGCCCAGAACCTTGATGCACATGACGGTGCGTGCACCGGTATTGTCAGCCACATCCAGAATGGACTGCATTTGAATCATGATTTAATCTCCAACTTAACCCGCACCTGGCTGTCCAGGTCGCCGCGGCGTCAGTTTTGGACCCCGTCAGGGGAGGAAACTACAAGGCGCCAGCACGTCGACGCCAAGAAAGCCCGTAAATTCTACGGGGCCTTCGGAAACTTGGCAAGCCCTACGACGCAGCCCGCTCGATCAACTTGACCACCGTCCAGGTCTTGGTCTTGGAATACGGCCTGGATTCCCGAATCTCCACTACGTCGCCCTCCTTATACTCATTATTCTCGTCATGCGCATGGTACTTGTTCGAGAGCCGTATGACCTTGCCGATCACCGCGTGCTTGACCCGGCGCTCAACCAGCACCGTCACGGTCTTTGCCATCTTGTCGCTGACCACGCGGCCAGTCATGCTGCGTACAACTTTAGTCTCACTCATGCCTGGGCCTTTTCGTGCATAACGATCTTAATCCGTGCGATATCCCGCCGCAGCTTGCCCAGATCGGCAGTCTTGTTGGACTGCTGGGTCGCCACCTGCATGCGCAGGGCAAAGTGCGCACGCAACAGGCTGTGCAGTTCCTGATTCAGTTCGGCGGCAGATTTGCCGCGCAGCTCTTTTGCATTCATGTTCAGCTCCCGATCATGCGGCTGACAAATGCAGTCTGGATCGGCAACTTGGCGGCCGCCAAGCGGAAAGCTTCCCGAGCCAGCGTTTCATCGACGCCGTCCATTTCATACAGCACCTTGCCGGGCTGAATCTCGGCAACGTAATATTCCGGGCTCCCCTTGCCGTTACCCATCCGCACTTCAGCAGGCTTTTTGGATACCGGCTTGTCCGGGAAAATTCGGATCCAGATCCGCCCGCCCCGTTTGATATGCCGAGTCATGGCGCGGCGTGCGGCTTCGATCTGACGCGCGGTCAGACGGCCCCGGCCAATGGCCTTCAGTCCGTACTCGCCGAAACTGACTTTGGCGCCACGGGTTGCCTTGCCGGTATTACGCCCCTTTTGTTCCTTGCGATATTTTCTTCTAGCTGGCTGCAGCATGTCTTGCTCCCAATTTCTTGCCGCGCTTTTCCGGCTCTGCGACCGCCGGCTGGTCCCCTCGAGTCAGGCTGTCGCCCTTGTAAACCCAGACCTTGATTCCGGTAATGCCGTAGGTGGTCTTCGCTTCCGCCACACCATAATCAATCTCGGCACGCAGGGTATGCAGGGGCACCCGGCCTTCGCGATACCACTCCCTGCGGGCGATTTCAGCGCCGTTCAAGCGCCCCGAACTCATGATCTTGACGCCCTGCGCGCCCAGACGCATGGCGTTCTGCATGGCACGCTTCATGGCACGACGAAACATCACGCGCTTTTCCAGTTGCTGAGCGATTCCGTCGGCAATGATCTGCGCATCGGTTTCCGGCTTGCGCACCTCTTCAATATTAACGTGCACGGGCACTGACATCATGCGACCCAGATCGGCGCGCAGCCGCTCGATGTCTTCGCCTTTCTTGCCGATCACCACGCCGGGGCGGGCGCTGTAAATCGTGATCCGCGCATTCTTTGCGGGACGCTCAATCAGCACCTTGCTGACCGAGGCGCCGGCCAGCTTGCGCTTCAGGTACTCGCGCACCTTCAGGTCTTCCTTGAGGGTGGAAGCGAAGTCCTTGTTGGAGCCATACCATTTGGCCGTCCAGGAGCGTTGTACGCTCAGACGAAAACCAATCGGATGAATTTTCTGTCCCATATCCTTAATCTCCGACCGTCACAGTGATGTGGCAGGTCTGCTTTTCAATTCGATTACCCCGGCCTTTGGCCCGGGCGGCGAAACGCTTGAGGCTTGGCCCCTTGTCTACATAGATGGTTTTCACCTTGAGTACGTCAATATCCGCGCCCTCATTGTGTTCTGCGTTGGCAATGGCCGATTCCAGCACCTTCTTGATGATCGCGGAGCCTTTTTTCGGACTGAAGGCAAGAAGGTTAAGGGCGCGGTCCACCGGCAGACCGCGCACCTGATCCGCCACCAGCCGGCCCTTCTGGGCGGAGAGGCGGGTGCCGCGCAAACGAGCGGAAACTTCCATCATGACTCCTTATTTCTTCGCTTTCTTATCGGCCGCATGACCCTTGAACGTGCGGGTCAGTGCAAACTCGCCAAGCTTGTGCCCCACCATGTTCTCGGTGACATACACGGGTACATGTTGGCGCCCGTTGTGCACGGCCACCGTCAGGCCAATGAATTCCGGCAGCACCGTGGAGCGCCGGGACCAAGTTTTGATCGGTCGCTTGTCCTTGCTGGCCTGGGCGGCCTCCACCTTCTTCATCAGGTGGTCATCAACAAATGGGCCTTTCTTGACTGAACGTGTCATCTTCCCTTTACCTCACTCAACTGGCGTGACGGCGACGCACAATCATACTGTTCGTGCGCTTGTTGCTACGTGTACGGTAACCCTTGGTAGGTGTACCCCATGGGCTGACAGGAACCCGGCCTGCCCCGGTGCGGCCCTCGCCGCCGCCATGCGGATGGTCGACCGGGTTCATCGCCACGCCACGCACCGTGGGGCGCATGCCGCGCCAGCGGTTGGCACCGGCCTTGCCGATTGAGCGCAGGCTGTGCTCTCCGTTCCCAACTTCACCCAAGGTCGCGCGGCAGTCCACGTGAACCTTGCGTATTTCACCGGAACGCAGCCGCAGTTGGGCGTACACGCCTTCGCGCGCCAGCAGCTGCACAGAGGTGCCGGCCGCCCGCGCCAGCTGGGCGCCCTTGCCGGGCTGCAACTCGATGGCATGTATCGTCGAGCCCACCGGAATATTGCGCAAAGGCAGACAGTTGCCAGGCTTGATGGGCGCGTCCACGCCGCTCATCAACGGGTTGCCGGTCTCAACCCCGCGCGGTGCCAGAATGTAACGCCGCTCGCCGTCCGCGTAGCACAACAGCGCTAGGTGGGCCGAACGGTTGGGGTCATATTCCAGCCGCTCCACCTTGGCGACGATG
>DASQBT010000180.1:0-8687 GCA_035635075.1 Thiobacillaceae bacterium
AGCGCCATCGCCTGCGCCGCCTGCATCGCAAGCTGGCTTGCATCGACGGGACAATGGCTTTCGTTGGCGGGATCAACATCCAGGATGACCTGGACGTGCCGGGCGTCACCCAGCCCAGATTCGACCATGCCGTGCAAATCGAGGGCTCGCTCGTGCTGGAGGTGAGGGAACAAATGGCCAGATTGTGGAACCTGCTGGAATGGAGCAGGCAGCAGAGCCGGCCACGGGTACTTGCGCCCCCAGTGGTTCCCGTGCCGGCCGGCCGGCAGCGCGCAGCGCTGGTGATCCGCGACAATCTGTTTCACCGTCGGGACATCGAGCGCATCTATTTGTCCGCCATCGGCCATGCGCGCGAGGAGATCATCATCGCCAATGCCTATTTCCTGCCTGGACGGCGCCTGCGTCGGGCGCTGACCGAAGCGGCTCGGCGCGGCGTGAGCGTCACTCTGTTGCTGCAGGGCCGGATGGAGCACTTCCTGCAGCATCACGCTTCCCATGCGTTGTATGGCCAGCTTCTCGGTGCGGGCGTTGTTATCTATCAATATCAGGTGGCCAACCTTCATGCCAAGGCGGCGGTAGTGGACGGCCACTGGGCGACGGTGGGATCCAGCAATCTTGAACCGTTCAGCCTTGTTCTTTCGCGCGAGGCAAATGTGGTAGTTGAAGACAAGGCATTTGCCGCCGAGTTGAGAGCCAGCCTGCGATCCGCGATGACGAATCAGAGCATAAAGACAGAGCTCAAATTCTGGGCCGGACGCAATCTATTGCAGAGAACCCGCGACTGGCTGGCGTACGGCGTCGTGCGGCTCCTGGCGACGATTGCCAGCCCGCGCGACAAGCTTTACTAAGCAGCGCGGGCCGCCCAGTCCGGGGTCTCCAACACACTCGCTTAACGGTAATAACGGTTGCGGTAATCGTCGTGGTGACGGTCGTAGTCGCGGTCGTTATGGCGATAATCATGATCGCGATAGTAGCCACCGTGGCCGGGATCGTACACGACACAGCCTGACAGGCTCAGGCCGATGCTTGCAAGTACGGCCACCAGCAAGAGTTTGACGGTCATGGCGCAGCTCCTCTTGGAAACATTTCATAGGTAGGATGACCTGGCGGCGCAATTCGTTCCTGCTCAGACACCTGAGGATGTAACAATGTGTAACACGCCCGATGGGCGCATCCTGGGATGCAACGGGCGCAGCAATCCGCTTGGCTGTGAGAGGCTCAGGCTGGCTTGGCCTGAGCCCTGAAGTACTTGTAGGCGTTGATCAACCCATTGGTCGAACAGTCGTGGTCGCCAGATGGCGTGGCGTTAGCCAGATCTTTCTCCACGATCTTTGTGAGTTGCTTCCCGTACTCCACACCCCACTGGTCGAAGGGATTGATGTCCCACAGCATGCCCTCGACGAACGTCTTGTGTTCGTAGGCGGCGAGCAGCGCGCCCAGGGTGTGTGGATCGAGGCGCTCCAGCAGCAACATGTTGCTGGGCCGGTTGCCCGGAAACAGCTTGTGTGGCAGCAAGGCTTTGATCTCCGTAGGCGACAATCCCTGTGCTTTCATCTCGCTTTTCGCTTCGTATGCAGTCTTGCCGCGCATCAGCGCTTCCATCTGGGCCAGGCAATTGGCCAGCAGCAGGTCCTGCATGCTTGCGTTGGCATCCGGTGGGCTGGCCACCGCGACGAAGTCCGCGGGGATCAGTTGCGTGCCCTGGTGCAGCAGCTGGAAATAGGCATGCTGGCCGCAGTTGCCAAGTCCGCCCCAATACACGGGGCAGGTTTCGTAGTCCACCGGATGGCCTTGGGCGGTGACGGATTTGCCGTTGCTCTCCATGGCCAGTTGCTGGATGAAGGCGTCCAGCCTTGACAGGCGCAGGTCATAGGGCAGGATGGCGTGGGTGCGGGCGGCGAAGAAGTTGGTGTACCACAGCGCCAGCACGGCCATGAGTACCGGCATGTTGTGTTTGAAGGGCGTGGTGCGGAAGTGCTCGTCCATGGCATGGGCGCCGGCCAGCAGCTCACGAAACCGGCCCATGCCGACGGAAAGCGCAATGCTCACGCCCGCCGCAGACCACAGCGAATAGCGCCCGCCGACCCAGTCCCAGAAGCCGAACATGTTGGCCGCCGCAATGCCGAATTGCTTGACCGCGGCGGCGTTGGTGGAAATGGCGATAAAGTGCTTCGCCACTGCCTGTTCGCTGCCCAGTCTTGCCACCAGCCAGGTGCGCGCGGCGTTTGCGTTGGCAAGTGTCTCCTGGGTGTTGAAGCTTTTCGAGACCACCACGAACAGGGTGGTTTCCGGATCGACTTCCTCCAGCACGGCGTTGATGGCGCGCGGGTCGATGGTGTAGGCGTAATGCATGCGCATGCCGGGCTTGGCATAAGGTTTAAGGGCGGACGCGACCAGGGCCGGGCCCAGGTCGGATCCGCCGATGCCGATGTTGACCACGTCGGTGATGGGTTTGCCGCTGTGCCCCAGCCAGCGGCCGCTGTGCACGGTCTCGACGAACGTTTCCATCTGTTTGAGCACCTGATGCACCGCCTTGCGGGCATCAAGGCCATCAACCATCAATCCGGCCTTTTTCGGGTCGCGCAATGCCACATGCAAGGCCGCCCGGTGTTCGGTAACGTTGATTTTGCCGCCATCGAACAGGGCAGCAATCCTGACCGTCAGGTGGGACTGGGAGGCCAGTTGGGCCAGCAAATCCAAGGTGCGCTCGGTGATGATGTTCTTGGAGTAATCGAATAGGATGCCGCAGGTCTGCTGGGAGAATCGCTCGAAGCGCTGCTTATCTCTCTCGAACATGACACGCATGGGTGTCCGGCTGATGCTGCGGCGGTGGGACTTGAGCGCCTGCCAGGCGGGAAGAGTGGTCGGGGTTTTTGACATGGGCGATTCCGTCTTCCGTGCGCTCTAGTTGCGATGCAAACAAGTCTTGTTGACGCAAATGCAAGCGGCACCATCTCAGGACCACGGAGTGCCACTTCAATTGCCGCAGGTGGACTATAGGGCAAAGGAGAAACTAAATCCACTTGCCCGTTGCGCCCGAGTCGCAGGTTTTGCGCAATTGATTTCGCAAGCGCGTTTCTCATTGACCCGAGCTCCAAGTTATTGAATGCCGGGTCCACAAATACCCTGATTGTCGAAGCTAGCGCGCCCGCGCGTGCCGCGGTGGCGCGATAACGCGCGGAATGGCAATGACGTATACTAGTTCGCTGCCGTGCCCTGAACTGGGGCATGGTCGGTCGCACGATATCAGGCAAATGTCCTGTATATATTTGTTCCGACCTCGGTTATCAAGCAAGACCTGTCTCTTGCCCATGATGGAATATGAAATTAAGAACAATGCGAACCAGGAACCGGATTCTCCGGCGGGTTTGCTAGGAGCTGATTAAACGATGGCAGGTACCGTTTTCCCCCTTGAGGTGCGCCCCAGATTGCCCGAAGCTCTGGCGTATCTGGAGACCTTCGCCAATGATTTGCTGTACAGCTGGAATCGCCGTTTGCGCGGGCTGTATTACCGGCTCGACCCGGAATTGTGGGAAGCCTGCATGCACAATCCCAAGCTGTTCTTGCGCCGGGTAGCACAGGAAAAGCTGGATGCCGCAGTGCGCGAACCGGCGTTCATGCTGGACTACCAGGAAATCATCAAGATTTACGAAACCTATCTGCACCGCGGGCTGGACCCCATTCTGCCAAAGGAAATGGAGTCGCAAGAAACACTGATTGCCTACTTTTGCGCCGAGTACGGTTTTTACGAAAGCTTCCCGATTTATTCCGGCGGTCTAGGCATACTGGCAGGCGACCACTGCAAATCCGCCAGCGACCTCGGTCTGCCGTTCGTGGCGGTCGGCCTCCTGTACCGCCAGGGCTATTTCAACCAGACCATCGACCAGTATGGCAACCAGATCGCCTCCCATCCCCGCCCGGACTTCAATGATCTGCCGGTCAAACCGGCGACCGGACCGAGCGGCGGCGAGCTGCACGTATCCGTTGATTTGCCGGGGCGCAGCATCCAGGCCCGGGTGTGGCATGCCAAGGTTGGGCGTATCCGGCTCTATCTGCTCGATACCGAAGTGCCGGAAAACAGTGAATCGGACCGGGTCATCACCCAGCAACTTTACGGCGGAGACAAGTCCACTCGCATATTGCAGGAAATCATTCTGGGTATCGGTGGCGTGCGCGCGCTGCGCGCCTTGGGTCTGCGGCCATCGGTATGGCACATCAATGAAGGTCATGCCGCGTTCCAGATCTTGGAGCGCGTGCGCGAGTATGTAGCTACCGGCGGCGACTTCCACACCGCGCTGGAGCTGGTTGCCAACTGCACGGTGTTCACCACGCACACGCCGGTCCCGGCTGGGCATGATGCGTTCGAGCATAGCCTGATGGACGAGCATTTCTCGTCCATGTACAGCCAGCTCGGCATTACCCGGGAAGCGATTCTGGGCCTGGGCAGCTACTCGCCGGAGCAGCAGGAATTCAATATGACGGCTTTGGCCCTGCACGGCTCGCGCTTCCACAACGGCGTCAGCCGGATTCATGGCGAGGTGGCCTCGCGCATGGAAAGCGCCATCTGGCCCCAGGTTCCGCCGGAAGAAAACCCCATGCGCTATGTCACCAACGGGGTGCACGTGAAATCCTTTCTGGCCCGCGAATTCGTCAACCTGTTCGACCAGCAGGTGGCAGACTGGCGCGTGCGCACCTGCCAGCCCGAGTTCTGGAACTTCATCGATCGCATTCCCGATCATCGCTACTGGAGCATACGCCAGGACATCAAGCTGGAGATGATCGAGGACTTGAGCCAGCGCGCCCGCACCCAGTTGCGCCGCAGCGGCGTCAGCGAGGCCCGCATCGCCAAGATGCTGCAAGGCCTCAACCAGTCGGGCCGCGACGTGCTGATGATCGGATTCGCCCGGCGCTTTGCCACGTACAAGCGGGCCACCCTGCTGTTCGACAACCTGGACCGGCTGATCGATCTGGTGAACGATCCGCAGCGCCCGGTGATGTTTCTGTTTGCCGGCAAGGCCCATCCCAGGGACGGTCCGGGCCAGGAGCTGATCCGCCGGGTCTGGGCGTTGTCGCAGCACCCGCGCCTGATCGGCAAGTTGCTGTTGCTGGAGGGCTATGACATGGCCTTGGCGCGCAAGCTGGTGAGCGGCGTGGATGTGTGGCTCAACACCCCGGAACATCCGCTCGAGGCAAGCGGGACCTCCGGCATGAAGGCAGGGCTCAACGGGGTGCCCAATCTGAGCGTGATGGATGGTTGGTGGGGAGAAGGTTACGACGGCAGCAACGGCTGGGGCATCCTGCCCCACTCCAGCGATTACGATCTGGCCTTCCGCAACCAGGAAGAAGCCAACGACCTGCTCGACACCCTCAAGCACCGGGTGATTCCCCTGTATTACGACCGCGATCAGGGGGGATGTTCGACCGGCTGGGTGCGCATATCGAAGAATGCGATGAAGTCCATTTTGCCGCGCTTCAACGCCGAGCGCATGGTGCGCGACTATGTGCGGGAATTTTATATGCCGGCCCTGCATCAAGGTAAGCACCTGGCGGCGAACAGGGGCGCGCTGGCGCGGGAGCTTGGAATCTGGAAGCAGAAGGTGCGCACCCATTGGCACAAGGTAAAGGCTGAGCGCGTCGGTGATCTGCCGGCCGCGCTGTATCACGATGAGCGCATGATTATCCGTCTGCGGGTTTACCTTAACGGCCTGAGCCCGGAAGATATCTCGGTGGAATGCCAGATGGGCGCCCTGGAAAGTCAGGACGGGACCCCGGTCTTTAACCTGAATGCCCGCTATGTGCTGGCGCCGGAAGGCGAACTGGTCAATGGCTGGCAGGTGTTCAGCCTGGAGATCACGCCTACGCAGCCGGGCCTGCAGCATTACCGTCTGCGCTTTTATCCGTTTCACACCTGCCTCGCCCATCCTTATGAAATGGGCTATATGTTCTGGTTGTAGCAAGGGCGTGTTAGCAGTGGTTGCGCGCCTGCGTCGCTGACGCGAAATAGGGGTAACGTGCTTTAGGCGGGTCGACAGGCCTGGAGCCCTCTCGGGAGAGACCATGCAGATAGGCATTTACGGATTGGGCAAGATGGGGGCCAACATGGCCCGCCGTCTAGCCCGCGGTGGGGCCAAACCCGCCTTGCTCAATCGCACCTTTCGGGTCGCACAGGCCCTGGCCGAAGAAACCGGCGGCTTGGCCTGCGAGAACGAGCAGGTGTGGCTGGCCAGCCTCGATGCGCCGCGCGTCGTCTGGCTGATGCTGCCGGCGGGGGAAGCCACGGAGGCCGCGATCCAGAGTCTGCTGCCGCGCCTCAAGGCCGGTGACATCCTGGTCAACGGCGCCAACGGCTATTACCGGGATGCTCAGCGCCACGCCGCGCTGCTGGCGCAAAACGGCGTGCTGTTCATGGACGCTGGTGTGTCCGGGGGGGTATGGGGGCTGGAAAACGGCTATGCGCTGATGGTGGGCGGCGAACAAGCGGCGCTGGCGGCGCTTGAGCCCTACCTGAAAATTCTTGCCCCGGCCCCCGATAAGGGCTGGCTGCACTGCGGCCCGGCCGGTTCGGGACATTTCGTCAAGATGATCCACAACGGCATCGAGTACGGCATGATGCAGGCATTTGCCGAGGGCTTCGCCCTGATGCAGGGCAAGACCGAATTCAATCTCGATCTGGCCGCGATTGCAGAAATGTGGCGCCACGGCAGCGTAGTGCGTTCCTGGCTGCTCGACCTGACCGCCGAGTTTCTCGCCGAGGGCGCGGATCTCGGCGCAATCCAGCCCGTGGTCGCCGATTCCGGTGAAGGCCGCTGGACAGTGCTGGAATCGGTGTATCAGGGCGTGCCGGCGCCGGTCATGAGTCTTGCGCTGATGACCCGCTTCGACAGCCAGGGCAAGGCGGATTTCGGCAACAGGATGCTGGCCAAGATGCGCCAGGCGTTCGGCGGACATGCCGTGAGAAAATCGTGATGGTCAAGTTTGTTCCTGATCTCCCGTGCCTGGTTGTCATCTTCGGCGCCACCGGCAACCTGGCCTCAAAGAAGCTGCTGCCCGCCCTGTACAACCTGGAGCGCGATGCCAGCCTGCCGGAGCATCTGGGGTTCGTTGCCTTTTCGCGCCGGCCCTGGAGCAACGAGGAGTGGCGCAATCATCTGCGCCAGATTGTGGAGCAGACCATGGGCGAGCACTGCGACGAAACCCTGTGCGCCCGATTCGTTGCCCGCTTTCATTACCTGTCCGGTGACTTGTATGAGCCCAAGGATTACACGCGCCTGGCCGAGCTGATCGGCCAGCCTGCGGAGGGCGGAGTATGTGCCAGCCTGGTGTTTTATCTGGCCATCAAGCCGGCCGAATTCGCCGTGGTGGTCAACAACCTGACCCAGGCCGGGCTTAATGACGATCCCAGCCGCCGGCGCGTGGTGGTGGAAAAGCCGTTCGGGGAGGACATCGAAAGCGCCCATACGCTCAACCAGTTGCTGCACAAGCATTTCCGTGAAGAGCAGATCTACCGCATCGACCACTTCATGGGCAAGGAGACGGTGCAAAACCTGTTGGTGTTCCGTTTCGCCAATACCCTGATCGAGCCCTTGTGGAACCGCAGTTTCATCGACCATGTGCAGATCACGGTGGCTGAGAGCATCGGCATAGAAGGGCGGGCCGATTATTACGACAAGGCGGGGGCGCTGCGCGACATGCTGCAAAACCACATGATGCAGCTCCTAACCATGGTGGCGATGGAGCCGCCCGCCGCGCTGGAGGCCGATGCGCTGCATGACGAAAAGGTCAAGGTGCTGCGCTCGATCCGGCCGATCACCCGGCGCGCGATTCATGCCCATGCCTTCCGTGCCCAGTATGCCCAGGGCCGTGTCAATGACGAGGTGGTGCCCGGGTACGCGGACGAACCAGGCGTGGAGGCCAACTCCGTCACCGAAACCTATGTCGCGACGAAGTTTTACATCGACAACTGGCGCTGGCGCGGCGTGCCTTTCTATCTGCGCACTGGCAAGCGCATGCCGCAGCAGAGTTCGTTGATTGCGATCCGCTTCAGGCCGCCGCCCCAGCTGCTGTTCCGCGAAACCCCGCTGGAATCGATCGAACCCAACTGGATCGTACTGTCGCTGCAGCCGGACGAAAGCATGCACATGGAAATCCATGCGCGCCAGCCGGGTCAGGCCATGAACACCCGGATGCTGCAGCTCAACGCCAGCTATCGCAAGACCCACGAAACGCCGCTCGATGCCTATGAGACCCTGCTGCTCGATGTGATCGAGGGCGACCGTTCGCTATTCCTGCGCTTTGACGAAGTGGAATGGGCTTGGCGTGTAGTCGATCCCATTCTCAAGCAGTGGGCCCAGGACCAGGAATTCATTCACACCTATCCATCCGGCACCTGGGGGCCAGAGGAAGCCAACCGCTTGTTCGACGACGAGGATCACAGCTGGCGTAATGAATAGCCGCGCCGATCCGGTTTGGCGGGTGTTTCCCGACAGCGCGGCGCTCGCTTCCCAACTGGCGCAAGCCATCCTCGCGGAGGCGAAGGCCTGCATTGCCAAGCGGGGGCGCTTTGTCCTGGTGCTGGCGGGTGGAACCACGCCGCGCCAGGCGTATGCGCAACTGGCCGAAGCGCCGGCAGACTGGAGCCGCTGGCACATCTATTTTGGAGACGAGCGCTGTTTCCACTTCGGCCATCC
>DASQBT010000181.1:0-2538 GCA_035635075.1 Thiobacillaceae bacterium
TAGCCTGTCTGGCAAGCGGCCAGCGCGTCCCGGAAGACCTGTATCCGGCTCAGGTCCAGGCATTGATCGACCGGGCCTTGCGCGCTCGCCAGCCGGAAGTTTATCGCATGCACGAGGAGGACTGGCCCTTGCTGGAAGAGGTGGAAGACAAGGCGCAGCGCCATGCATGATCAGGCGGAAGGACTGCGTCGAAACCGCAACGCCGTGCGCATCCTTGCGGTGCTGAGTCTGCCGGGACAGCCCGACAGCGCCGACAGCGCCGCACGGCTCGCACTGGCCTGGAACTGGATGGGAGGCAGGCCCCTGCTGGTTGATGGCACTGGCAGAAGTGCGGCGCGCCTGCTCGGCTGCCAGCCCATGTTTGACTGGAGCGTTTCAAGCGGCAAGCATTTCGCGGATTGCGTGCTGGTGCAGGATGGCCGGGCCGCGGTGGTGGCGAGGAACTCGCCGGCGGGCGATGCCGAACTGGCAAGGCAAGCGTCCAATCTCGGCTACCGGGACTTGGTATTTGACGGAGGCGAACTTGGCGCAACGGACGCGCCGCTCGATGCAAACTCTCCTCAGGCTATTCTGCTGTTGGCGCAGCCAGACCGCATTGATATCGTATACGCCATGCTCAAGGGCCTGCGACAGGCGCAAAGCCCCGCTCGAATCTGGCTGCTCTGGCATCAGCAGAGCCCTGAAGCCATACGTCTGCAACACGTTTGCAGTCAGCGCCTGGGCCGGAGCCCGGCCTATCTTGGAGACCAATTCGTTTCCCCTGGGAACAACGACCTGCCCCTTAACCGCACAAGTGCATCGCTGCAGGAGAATGACTTTCGATCAATCGTCGTTACAATGCTCGCAGAACAAAGCTTGAGGGGCGAGGAGACTCCAAGCATCACCGCACGCCATGCCTGAACAGAAAACTGCCAAAATTCCGAACCAGGGAGATCTGGTCAAGCAGTATGCCCCCCTGGTCAAGCGCATCGCCTATCATCTGATGGTCAGGCTGCCTGCCAGCGTCGAAGTGGATGACCTGATCCAGGTCGGGCTCATCGGCCTGATGGACGCGATTGGTCGCTTCGACGGCAGCCAGGGGGCCCAGTTTGAATCCTACGCCACCCAGCGGATTCGCGGCGCCATGCTCGATGACCTGCGCGATGCCGACTGGCTGCCGCGTCACATCCGGCAAAAGTCCCGCCAGATCGAAACGACCATCTCCAAGCTGGAACAGCGCCTGGGGCGTTCGCCGAGCGAAGGTGAAATTTCCAGGGAAATGGGCTTGCCGCTCGACGACTACCAAACCATGCTGGGCGACGTGAAGGGCAATCAGCTTTTGTATTACGAAGACTTTACCGACGAGGACAGCTCGGATTTTCTCGAACGCTACCTGGCGGACAACGTGTCAGATCCACTGTCGCTGCTGCATGACGACGGGTTCCGCCGGAGCCTGATCGATGCCATCGATGACCTGCCCGAGCGGGAAAAGAACCTTATGGGCATGTATTACGAGCAGGACATGAACCTGAAGGAAATCGGCGCCGTGATGGGGGTGTCGGAATCCCGCGTGTGCCAGCTGCATTCGCAGGCGGTGGCCAGGCTGCGCGCCAAGATGAAGCCCTGGAAGGATTAGGGATCGGCTCTTTGGCGGCCCTGATGTTCCGTTGAGCCCTGTGCCTGACGGCTCCCGTCCTTGATCAGCTAGACTGGCGGGCAGTCCCTTCGCTTGATCTCGAGGCTTGCCCGAATTCAATGCCGTGCCTCTGCTGACCCTGGAAAACCTCTCCCTGGCATTCGGCCACGTGCCCTTGCTCGATCATGCCGGACTGTCGCTCGATTCAGGCGAGCGGGTGGGCCTGATCGGGCGCAATGGCGCGGGCAAATCCAGTCTGCTCAAGATCATCGCAGGCGAGGCCAGGCCGGATGATGGCAGCGTGCGGTTTCAGTCCGGTACACGGCTGGCGTATGTGCCCCAGGAGCCGGTGTTTGAGTCCGGACAGACGGTGTTTGGCGCGGTGGCCGAAGGGCTGGGCGACATGCGCCGTCTGCTGCTGGAGTACCACATGGTGTCGCAGGAGCTGGCGTTGCAAGAGGGCGACCAAGCCGGGCTTCTGGACCGACTTCACCATTTGCAGACTCAACTGGAGACCGGCGAGGGCTGGCAGCTGCATCAGCGCGTGGAAGCCGTCTTATCGAGACTCAATCTTCCGCAGGATGAAGTGATTGACGCGCTTTCCGGTGGCATGAAAAAGCGCGTGGCCCTGGCCCGCGCCTTGGTGGCGGGGCCGGACCTGCTGTTGCTGGATGAGCCCACCAACCATCTGGACATTGCTTCCATCCAGTGGCTTGAGGAACTGCTCAAGGGATTTCCCGGCGCAGTGCTGCTGATCACTCACGACCGTCGCTTTCTTGACAATGTGGTGACCCGCATTGTCGAACTGGATCGCGGTCGGCTGGCCAGTTTTCCCGGCAGCTTTGGCGAATACCGCAAGCGCAAGGCGGACATGCTCAACGCCGAACAGCTGGCCAACGCGCGCTTCGACAAGCTGTTGGCAC
>DASQBT010000182.1:0-22477 GCA_035635075.1 Thiobacillaceae bacterium
ACGTTTGCGGTGTTCTTCCTGGCGGAATACGCCAACATGATCCTGATTTCCACGCTCTGCTCGGTGATGTTTCTGGGCGGCTGGCTGTCACCCCTGTCGTTTCTGCCGGACGGATTATTCTGGCTGCTGGCTAAAATCTCCTTTGTCCTATTTCTATTCCTGTGGTTTCGTGCCACCTTCCCGCGCTATCGTTACGACCAGATCATGCGTCTGGGCTGGAAGGTGTTCATCCCCGTGACCCTGGTCTGGATCTTCGTCGAAGGTGCGGCCATGCAGACCCGCTGGGGCTATCTGTTCCATTGATGGGCATGCAATGAGCCAGCCAACCATGACGCCAGGTCGAACTCCGTTCGTCGAACGAATCAAGGACGTCGCTAAGAGCTTCATGCTGCTCGAGTTGCTGAAAGGCATGACGGTTACTGGCCGGCATCTGTTCTCGCGCAAGATTACCGTTCGGTTTCCGGAAGAAAAGACCCCGCAGTCGCCGCGCTTCCGCGGCTTGCATGCGCTGCGGCGTTACCCCAACGGTGAGGAGCGCTGTATCGCCTGCAAACTTTGCGAAGCCGTGTGCCCGGCTCTGGCCATCACCATCGAATCCGAACTACGGGCGGACGGTACCCGGCGCACCACGCGCTACGACATCGACCTGACCAAGTGCATTTTTTGCGGATTCTGCGAAGAATCCTGCCCGGTGGATTCTATTGTGGAAACCCGCATCCTCGAATACCACGGGGAAAAACGGGGGGACCTCTATTACACCAAGCCCATGCTGCTGGCGATTGGTGACAAGTATGAGGAACAGATTGCCCGCGACCGGGCAGCGGATGCGAAATTCAGGTAAGGAGAATCAGGTGAGGGGAGAAGGGTGAAGGGTCAATTCATTCAAGCCGTGGTGCGATTGCGCATCCCGCCTCACGCCTCAGACCGCCGCAGTCGTACGTGGCGCCTCACACCTCATTCCGCACCTCTTAATCCGCACGAACAATAATGAATTTCCAATCCTTCATCTTCTACTTCTTTTCCGCCATCCTGCTGTTTGCGGGGTTGCGGGTAATTACCGCCCGCAACCCGGTTCATGCGGCGCTTAACCTGGTGCTGGCATTTTTTACTGCCGCCGGCCTATGGATCCTGCTGGAAGCTGAATTTCTTGCCGTCACCCTGGTGTTGGTCTATGTGGGTGCGGTGATGGTGCTGTTCCTGTTTGTGGTGATGATGCTCGACATCAACCTGGACAAACTCAGAGAGGGGTTCTGGGATTATCTACCGCTGGCGGTGCCGGTGGTGGTGCTGCTGGTGCTGGAAATGGTTGTGGTGCTTGGGGGCAAATACTTCGGACTGTCCGCCATGCCCAATCCGGCAACCAGGCCGGAAGGCTACAGCAACACCAAGGAGCTGGGCCGGCTGCTGTATACGGATTATGTGTATCCGTTTGAAATTGCGTCCGTCATTTTGCTCGTGGCCATTGTGGCGGCCATCGCTCTCACCATGCGCAAGCGCAAGGACACCAAATACACCAATCCCGCCAGACAAGTGCGGGTGAAGCGCAATGAGAGGGTGCGCCTGGTAAGCATGCGCGCCGAAAAACGGGTGCCAGCCACCCAGACTGACGACAACTGAGGAGGAGGGCGGACCATGATCGCGCTGTCCCATTATCTGGTGCTGGGTGGAATCCTGTTTGCCTTGAGCGTGCTGGGGATATTTCTCAACCGCAAGAACGTGATCATTCTGCTGATGGCCATCGAACTGATGCTGCTGGCCGTCAACCTCAATTTCGTGGCCTTTTCTCATTTTCTGGGCGACACGGCAGGACAGATCTTTGTCTTTTTCATCCTTACCGTGGCGGCGGCGGAATCCGCCATCGGCCTGGCCATACTGATGGTGTTGTTCCGAAATATGAATACCATCAACGTGGATGACCTGGATCAATTGAAGGGATGAGCATGAAAACGCTTTACCTGCTCGTTCCCGTCGCGCCGCTGATTGGCGCCCTGCTTGCCGGTTTGTTTGGCAAGTTCATCGGCCGCACCCTGTCCCATGTGGTGACCATCGCCGGGGTGGCGGTTGCCTTTGTCGCGTCGATGATGATCTTCCAGGATGTCAACGCTGGCCATGGCTTCAACGGTCCAGTCTATACCTGGATGACCTCGGGTCATATCAAGTTTGAAATCGGCTTTCTGATCGATCCGCTCACTGCCTTGATGATCCTGGTGGTGAGCTTTGTGTCTTTGATGGTGCACGTCTACACCATCGGTTACATGCACGACGATCCGGGCTACAAGCGCTTCTTCAGCTACATCTCCCTGTTCACCTTCTCCATGCTCATGCTGGTGATGAGCAACAATTTCCTCCAACTGTTTTTCGGCTGGGAGGCGGTCGGCCTGATGTCTTATCTGCTGATCGGTTTCTGGTATACACGCGAGTCCGCCATTTATGCGAGCCTCAAGGCGTTTCTGGTCAACCGTGTGGGAGACTTTGGCTTCTTGCTGGGCATCGGCCTGATACTAGCCTGGTTTGGCAGCCTGGATTACGCCACGGTGTTTGCCCAGGCAGACGGTCTGTCCGGACAGACCGTCGCACTGTTGCCGGGTCATGAGTGGTCGCTCCTGACGGTGATCTGCGTCCTGCTGTTTGTCGGCGCAATGGGTAAGAGCGCACAGTTTCCGCTGCATGTGTGGCTGCCGGATTCCATGGAGGGCCCGACTCCCATCTCGGCCCTGATTCACGCGGCCACCATGGTCACCGCAGGCATCTTCATGGTGGCGCGCATGTCACCCCTGTTCGAGCTGTCCGACACGGCGCTCAACTTCGTCATGGTGATCGGCGCAATCACCGCACTGTTCATGGGCTTCCTCGGGATGGTCCAGAATGACATCAAGCGCGTGGTGGCCTATTCCACCCTCTCGCAGCTGGGTTACATGACCGTGGCGCTCGGTGCTTCAGCCTATTCGGTGGCGATTTTTCACCTGATGACCCATGCCTTCTTCAAGGCCCTGCTGTTCCTCGCGGCAGGTTCGGTCATCATCGCTGTGCATCACAACCAGGATATCCGCTACATGGGCGGGCTGCGCAAGTACATGCCGATCACCTGGATCACCTCGCTGATTGGTTCGCTCGCCTTGATCGGCACACCGTTTTTGTCCGGCTTTTATTCCAAGGACTCGATTATCGAAGCGGTGGCGTTCTCCCATCTGCCGGGAGCCGGCTTTGCTTACTTCGCCGTGACCCTGGGCGTGTTCGTCACCGGCTTCTATTCCTTTCGCATGTATTTCCTCGTGTTCCATGGCAAGGAGCGGTTTCAGCAGCATCACGGCCATGACATGGAGCATCATGCGGGCGGCCACAATCAGGGTGGCATGCCGCATGAAACGCCGTGGGTGGTGACCGGCCCGCTACTGGCGCTGGCGGTGCCCTCTCTGGTGATCGGTTACATCACCATCGAGCCGTTGCTGTTTGGCGATTATTTCGGCACTTCCATTTATGTCTCCGACCGCCATCCAGTCATACACGAGCTGTCCCATCATTTTCACGGCGCATTCGCCATGGCTCTGCAGGCTTTGGTGAGCCTGCCGTTCTGGCTTGCGGCGGCCGGGGTCGGCCTGGCGGCGTTTTTCTATCTCAAGCGCCAGGACATTCCCGCCATGCTGATGAGGAAGTTTCGCTGGCTGTATCAGATCCTGGAGCGCAAATATGGCTTCGATGATTTCAATGACTGGTTCTTCGCTGGCGGCGCGCGGCTTTTGGGCGGCGGTCTGTGGAAGCAGGGGGATGTGATGATTATTGACGGCTGGATGGTGAACGGTGCAGCGCGCTTGGTGAATTGGTTCTCCCGGCTGATTCGTCCGTTCCAGTCCGGCTACATCTACCATTACGCCTTCGCCATGCTGATCGGGGTGTTCGCCCTGATTACCTGGTTCGTGCGTGCCACTCAACCATAACAGGAAAAAATATGTTGGGTTCTACCCTCAGTCTGGTGATTTGGGTGCCGATCGTGGCGGGCCTCCTGGTGCTGGCCACCGGTTCGGATCGCCAGGCCGCCCTGGCCCGCTGGATTGCGCTGGCCGGCGCGGCATTAGGCTTGTGGGTGGCCTTGCCGCTGTATACCGGGTTTGATGCGACGACGGCAGCCATGCAATTTCAGGAACTCAAGCCTTGGGTTCCCCAGTTCAACATCCATTACCACCTTGGGGTGGACGGCATTTCCATGCCGCTTATCCTGCTCAACAGCTTCATCACTCTGCTGGTGGTGATTGCCGGCTGGGAAGTGATACAGAAAAAGGTTGCCCAATACATGGCGGCCTTTCTGATCATGTCGGGATTGATAAACGGCATGTTTGCGTCACTGGACGCGATCCTCTTTTACCTGTTCTTCGAGGCCATGCTGATTCCGATGTATCTGGTGATCGGCGTCTGGGGCGGGCCCAACCGGGTCTATGCAGCCCTCAAGTTCTTCCTTTACACCTTGCTGGGTTCGCTGCTGCTGCTGGTTGCGCTGATCTACCTGCACTTCCAGTCCGCTGGCAGCTTCGAAATCCTCGATTTCCACAGGCAGCCCCTGGCGCTTACCGCGCAGGTGCTGGTGTTCATCGCCTTCTTTTCATCGTTTGCGGTCAAGGTGCCGATGTGGCCCGTTCACACCTGGCTGCCGGATGCCCACGTTGAGGCGCCCACCGGCGGCTCGGTGGTGCTGGCGGCGATTACGCTCAAGATCGGCGCCTACGGATTTCTGCGCTTTGCACTGCCGATTGCGCCGGACGCGAGTCACAAACTGGCCGGTTTCGTCATTGCCCTGTCCCTTATTGCAGTCGTGTACATCGGCCTGGTGGCTCTGGTGCAGGCTGACATGAAGAAACTCATCGCCTATTCATCAATTTCGCACATGGGTTTTGTCACCCTGGCATTCTTCATGTTCGACGCGAGTGCGCGCGGCAGCCAGCTGGCTATTGAAGGCGGGCTGGTGCAGATGATTTCCCATGGTTTTGTCTCAGGCGCCCTGTTCCTCTGCATAGGGGTCATGTATGACCGGCTGCATTCGCGCCAGATCAAGGACTACGGAGGGCTGGTCAATGTAATGCCGGTGTTTGCTTCCTTTTTTATGCTGTTTGCGATGGCCAACTCGGGCCTGCCCGCCACGTCCGGATTTGTCGGAGAGTTCATGGTGATTCTCGGCGCCATCAAGATCAATTTCTGGTATGCGGCGGTTGCCGCCACCACGCTGATTTTCGGCGCGGCGTATACCCTGTGGATGTACAAGCGGGTGGTGTTTGGTCCGGTGGTCAACGAGGCGGTCAAGAACATGGCGGATCTCAACAAGCGCGAATTCCTGTTCATGACCTTGCTGGCCGTCTGTGTGCTGGCATTGGGCCTTTATCCCAAGCCCTTCACCGACCCCATGCATGCGACGGTGGTCCAGCTGGTCAACCATGTTGCGCAGGGCAAGCTTCCGCAATAAGGATTTGAATGAACCTGTCTGAACTCAACTACCTGCTGCCGGAAATCTTCCTGCTCTCAGCCCTGTCTGTCATCCTAATCCTGGATGCCATGCTCAAGGACAGCCAGCGGCTGGCAACTTATTTGCTGACCCTGCTCACCCTGGTCGGCTGCGCCTGGCTCACCACGCGCAATATTTCGGCCGGGCCTGCGGTGGTGCTGCACGGCATGTTTGTGGCCGACCCGATGAGCGATGCGCTGAAACTGGCGTTGTATCTCGTGGTGACCGTCGTCCTGGTGTATTCGCGCGCCTATGTGCAGGCGCGCGGGCTTTACCGCGGTGAATACTTTGTGCTCACCCTGTTCGCCACTTTGGGCATGATGGTGATGATTTCCGCCAGCCATTTCCTCACCCTGTATCTCGGCCTGGAGCTGCTGTCTCTCTCGCTCTATGCCCTCGTGGCCTTGCAGCGTGAGTCCAGCGTGGCTACCGAGGCGGCGATGAAATATTTCGTTCTTGGCGCGCTGGCCTCCGGCATGCTGCTCTATGGCATGTCGATGATTTATGGCGTGACCGGCTCGCTCCAGCTCGGCGCCGTATCCCATGCGCTGGCGGCCTCCCAGGGCATGAAGATTCCGCTTGCCTTCGGCCTGGTGTTCATCATCGCCGGCGTCTCCTTCAAGCTCGGTGTGGTGCCCTTTCACATGTGGATCCCGGACGTCTATCATGGGGCGCCCACCGCCATGACCCTGTTCCTCGGCACCGCGCCCAAGCTGGCCGCGTTTGCCTTCGTCATGCGTCTGCTGGTGCAGGGCCTGGAGCACCTGGTCGCGGACTGGCAGGGTATGCTCGTCGTGCTGTCGGTGTTGTCCATGGCGATCGGCAATATCGTCGCGATCGCGCAATCCAACCTCAAGCGCATGCTGGCCTATTCGACCATATCGCACATGGGCTTCCTGTTGTTGGGGGTGCTGGCCGGCTCTCACAACGGTTACAGCGCCAGCATGTTCTATGTGGTGGTCTATGCCCTGATGAGCCTGGGTGGTTTCGGGATGATCCTCTTCCTGTCGCGCGCAGGCTTCGAGGCGGACCAGCTGGAGGATTTTCGCGGGCTCAACCAGCGCAGTCCCTGGACGGCCTTCATCATGCTGCTGCTGATGTTCTCCCTGGCGGGAATACCACCCACCGTAGGCTTCTACGCCAAGTTCGCAGTGCTGCAAGCGGTGGTCCAGTCGGGGTTTGTGTGGCTGGCCGTGGTCGCGGTGATGTTTGCCTTGATCGGTGCCTTTTATTACCTGCGCATCGTCAAGCTGATGTATTTTGACGAGCCGGTCGATGAGGCGCCCTTGTCAACACGGACCGACATGGGTGTCATCCTGTCGCTGAACGGGATGGCCGTCCTGCTGCTCGGCATCCTGCCGCAGCCCCTGATGGCCTGGTGCGCCTGGGCCATACAATCTTCCCTTTAGCAGAGCTGTTCAGGGTCAGCGCCGGCTTGCTGGCGGCATGCTTGTGCTGCACCGGTGCCGTGGCAGAGGAGCCCCAGGTCACACCTTACCGGCCGACAGTTTCCAACCCGGCGGCGCTGTCGGCGCCGGGCTGGCTCGAACTCGAGCTGGGTTGGCTGAGCAGCAATGGCGGCGTTGTGCGCCGCGAGGACAGTGTCCCCTATCTACTGAAGTACGCGTTCAGCGAAGACTGGGGCGTGCTGGTCGGCGGTAATCTTTATGTCCGCAGCGTAGATCTTGGCGGCGGCGTGGAGGAGGGTTACGGCAACACGTCGTTTACCCTCAAGCACCGTATCCCGGCTGACGACTCGGATTTTGGCGTCGAGCTTGCGATCGATGCGCCCGCGGCCAACATGGGCGGCAGCAAACCCGATTATCTTCTGAATGGAATCTATAGCACCACGCTCGGTCGCTGGCAGCTTGACCTAAATCTTGGTGCGACACGGATTGGTGAGCCGGATCCAGGGACCGGCCGCTCCGAGGCCGACTGGGCAACGGCCATTTCCCGGGGGCTGAACGAGAGATGGGGATGTGCGCTGGAGGTGTCGGGAACCGCCCGGCATGGAACATCGCCCAATGCACAGTTTCTTACAGCGGCAACCTACTCCGTGAGCAGGCGCATGGTACTCGACTTCGGATTTGCGCTCGGGCTCGTTGCGAGGGCGCCGGATTACGAACTCTTCACTGGGGTAACGCTGCTGCTGGGCCAGTTGGGATTGCGTTAGCTGATGAGTGGAAGTTGTCTTTTGCGCCACCAAAACGAGCATCCCACCGATTGCTCAGGCGATCTTGAACTAATGGCAAACCAGGTCAGACCATGGGTGGCACGACCCCCTCATCCGACCTCGCCCGAGGAGCCATCGAAGTCCGGATGTACGGGGGCGCCCTTTACCTGCAAGGCACCATTCAGTGCCACAATGGGCGCGTCCATTACGCAATGGCATCGTTGCGAGCGGATCAGCCTTTCACTCGGGAGAACGAGGGCTGCGTGCATCAGTCCGAAACTTGTTCCTGCCCGCTAAATGGACCCTGTCATTGGCAATTCGCCGGCCATGAGCTAACTTGAATATCTGCCTTTTCGCGCAAGTTCTGAGATCCCGGAGTACTAGCCATGAGCCTCGGCTCTGCCAGCGCAGCCAGCTTACGCATCCATCCCCTGATCGTCCGCGTTAGCCACTGGCTAAACGCGCTTGCTATCCTGATCATGATTTTCAGCGGTTGGCGCATCTATGATGCCTCGCCAATCTTTCCGTTTGAATTTCCCGACTACCTCACCTTGGGCGGCTGGCTGGCCGGGGCGCTGCAATGGCATTTTGCCGCCATGTGGCTGCTGGTCGTCAATGGCCTCATCTATGTGCTGTATGGCGTGCTATCCGGGCATTACCGGCGCAGTTTCTTTCCCCTGCGCCTTGACGCGATTCTCCACGAATTCGCCAATCTGCTGCACGGCCGAGTAAGCCACGCGCTAGGCAGTTATAACCCGATCCAGCGGCTTGCGTACCTGATCGTCATCCTGCTTGGGATCACCCTGGTGTTGTCCGGCATGGCGATCTGGAAACCTGTGCAGTTCCAGGAACTGGCTGGGCTGATGGGTGGCTATGATAGCGCGCGGGTGGTGCACTTCATTGCGATGGCGGGGGTGGTCGGGTTCATTGTGGTTCATCTGCTCATGGTGGCCCTGGTGCCGCGCACGCTGCCGCCCATGTTCACAGGGCGCCTGCCGCGCAGCGCGCAGCCAGTCGACGGTGCGGAGCACTGAGATGAACAAGCCCCGTCCTTTGATATTCGACGCGATGCCAGGCAGGCAGATCGAGCGCATCGAGAGGCGGCTATTCCTCAAGCGCGGCTTAAGCCTGGGCGCGCTGGCGCTGCTGTCGGGCTGCAATGTTACCGAACATGAGTCCGTGCAGCGCATGCTGATGGCGATGTCGAAATGGAATGACCGGGTCCAGGGCTGGCTCTTCGATCCCAACAAGCTGGCGCCGACCTATCCGGAAAGCGCCATCACCCGGCCCTTTCCCTTCAACGCCTACTACAGCGAGGAGGAAGCGCCGATTGTTGACCCGCACAGTTATCGGCTGGAGCTGGGCGGGCTGATACGCGACCGCAA
The DNA here is from genome assembly GCA_035635075.1 of Thiobacillaceae bacterium. Taxonomy (GTDB): domain Bacteria; phylum Pseudomonadota; class Gammaproteobacteria; order Burkholderiales; family Thiobacillaceae; genus DASQBT01. The sequence goes on from DASQBT010000182.1 coordinate 9,047, forward strand.
ACCATGGACGCTGCCCGAGCTGTACGCGCTGCCGCAGGTCTCTCAGATTACCCGCCACGTGTGCGTCGAAGGCTGGAGCGCAATCGGGAAATGGACCGGTACGCCGTTTCGCGTGTTCCTCGAACGGGTCGGCGCGGACCTCGGCGCCAAATACGTGGGCTTTATGTGTGCGGACAAGTATTACACCAGCATCGACATGGCCACGGCCCTGCATCCCCAGACTCAGCTCAGCTTTAAATACGCCGACCAGATACTGCCCGCCAAGTATGGCTTTCCGATGAAACTGCGCATTCCTACCAAGCTCGGATTCAAGAATCCCAAGCACATCATGGCCATATTCGTCACCAACACCTATCCGGGCGGCTACTGGGAAGACCAAGGCTACAACTGGTTTTCGGGCTCGTGAGAAATTGATAGACCCTCATGAAGAACATTGCTCTTGCCGCCATGCTCGCGAGCACGCTGGTATTTGCCCGGACGCTCCCGGCAGCTGAAGAAAGCGTTACCGCTGACCGCAAGGCGGCCCAGGACGCCAGACCGGAAATCAGGTATCGGACGCCGATGGATATGGACCAGCCCATGCCCACAGGCATGGCGAAACCCGGAATGAAGAAGGGCGACGTAAAGAACAGGGCCGAAAAGAAACAAACGGAAATGGAAAAAATGATGGGCGAGGAAATGAAATAGGCTATGGCAATGCTTTGCCACTTTATTAATTAGTTGTCAGGGCTGGTGTTTCATTTTCCTTCCTGTATCAACTCAACAAAATCCCCCAGTTCCCGCGCATTGAGGTCTGACACCACCCAGTACTCCATGCCGTTGCGGGCGGCCCTGATTACATTGAATCCGCGCATCGACATGACCTTCGCATCCTGCTGTACGCTCGTAGGCCGGACGAAGCTTGAGATCATGTGCTGGCGTCGCCGGTAGACCAGGGTGGCGGCAGTCTGCCCATCAATCACGTCGCGGCGTGCCCCAACGAGTTCGAATCCCTGTGCGGAAAGGTCTGGCACGGGAGGTGAGTAGGTGAGGTGGGCGGTGAGCCAGGGTTTTACCGTGTGCTGATCCGAACTGGCAACGTCGATGAGCCGGTCTGCCATCAGCGCCCGGACGTGCGCGGCCACCGCGTCCTCGGCGATGCGTTCAAGCGCAGCACGATGATTAACACCAACATCCAGAACATTTCGTGTGATGCCCCAGGTAAGCAGCGCTGAAGCCAAAGCCGACGCCAATGCCAGACCCCAGCGCCGCCGCTCATAATCCACATGCCGCTGGCCGGGTTCAGGAAGCGCATGCGCTCCGCCCCTGGAAGCGTTGGACGTCAAGCTCTTGGCCAGTTTCTCCCGCAACCTATCAGGCGCCTGGTAATAGTCGGCTTTCTCGCGGATCGCTGTCCGCAGCGCCTGCTGCCTGTCCCACCTGGCCTTGAGCGCAGCGTCATGTCCCAATTGTTCCTGCATTTGAAGGCTCTTCCCGAGGTCGAGCTCGCCATCCAGGCCGGCGTTTAGCCAGAGTTGGAAGTCGTCCTGTTTCAACGCTGAGTCTCCCGCACGGAGGCGTGGGCTATTGCCCCAATTGCCTGAGCCAGTAATTGACGTGCACGTGAAAGGCGAGACATCACAGTGCCTATGGGTATGTCCGCCACTTGCGCAATCTCGCGGTAGGACAACTCCTCGAGTTCGCGCAAGATCAGCGCTTCGCGAAACATGACCGGGAGCGCACTGATAGCTTCGTTCAGCAACGCTTTCTCGGCATGCCTGATCGCCGCGGTCTCCGGATTGAGGTCGGGTCGGTCGAGCGTCGAATTGACTTCAAGTTCGTCGCTGGAATCATCGAACAGCTCGGCCGGGCGGTGCGACTTCAGCCAGGCATAAGAAACATTGCGTACGATCGTGAGCAGCCAGGGCCGAATATCCGTGCCGCGAAAGCCGCCGACGTAGCGCAGCGCGCGCAGCATCGATTCCTGCACCACGTCTTCTGCATCATTCGAATTGCGCACCAGCCAGCGCGCGAGGTTGTAGGCGGCATCCATATGCAGCAGCATCTGTTCGACCTGGGCCTGGTTCTTATCCATGTTCTCTGGCGGAAGGATCCTCAGGCTGTCACTATCAGACGTCCCGTCATACCCTCGTGGCCGTCGCCACAGAAGATGTCGCACAAGAAATCGAATGTTCCCTCGGTTTCCGGAACCATGTGCAAGCGCGCCACCTGCCCAGGTATGATATCGGTGCGCAATTTGAGCGCTGGCACACTGAATCCCATGACCACCTCCGGTGCGGTAAATTCAAGCGTGACGGGCTCTCCGCGTTTCAACACGATTTCATTCGGCAGGAAGACAAATTTTCGTGCAACCACCGGGATGACCCTTTCAGCGGGCTGCGCGAGCGCCCAACGCAATGAGCCGAATGTTACACCGGCAACGCCGGCCAGAATAAAGCTGCGACGTGATAATGGCATGATTCAACCTCCCGCCAACGGCCGCTCATCGATGGCAATTTTCCGGCCCGCATCATCCTCGGCGACGCTCCGAAATCCGAGTCCCCGAAACGGGTGTTCCGGGTCCCATTTGACCGGCTCACGCTTGGGCTGGGATCCCGGCGCCGGCAATGGGAAGATGAGCGATCTGGCCGCATGATGTGCGATGTGGCCGGTCATGTGATGGTGTTCCTGGTGTATATGCCCGTAGAAAACCGTCACGTTTTCATATGGCATCAGCAAATCTACCACCTGGCTTCCATCGCGGGTCGCCCAGTCCCACTGCGGCGCAAGGTCAAACAACGGCCGGTGGGTCAGTACGACGATGGGTGCATCCTTGGCGTGCCGGGTCAGGTCGCTTTTCAGCCATGCAAGCTGTTCCTCACCGACTCGGGCAGCTGGGTCGGACACATTGTCGAGCACGACGAAATGTACGCCCTGGTAGTCGAAACTGTAATGGGTGGGCCCGAAGAATTCCTGGAACGCTGCGCCGTGGTCCAGTGACGCGTCATGCTCTCCGGGCAGGAAATGGATGTTGCGCACATTCAAGTCCGCGACGATTGCCTTGAATTCACGCATTCGGGTGCGGCGAATCTGCGGGTCGTCGGTGGTGTGGGTCAAGTCGCCGGTAAATATGATGAAGTCGGGCGGCATGGCGAGCGAGTTGACCGCCGCAACAGCCCGTTTCAGTGTGGATCCCGCCTCGGGATTGACTGCCGGGCCACTAAAGCCCCAATGCGAGTCAGACAATTGCACGAAATGGAAGTCGGACGCCTTGGAGGCTGCGTAGCTTGCACCACCGGCCAGCCCAGATGCAAAGACCACGCCGCCCAGTCCGGTCAGTTTCAGAAAATCTCGTCGATTTATTGATCGATGCATGTTGATCTCCTAATGTTCCGCGCAGCCCTAAATGGGGCCGCCATATGGAAGATCACATTACAAGGAGATTTATTCCCGCCGTGGAACGAAACCGTCCCGCTGACATGGTCAAGGAGTCACAGCTCGTCTTTACGGGTGCACGCTGGTGGGCGAAAGCATGTTTGGACCGCTTGGCCAGAGGGTCCCCCATCTCCTACAATGCCCTTACCCTTACAAACGCCATTCAGGAGCCAACAAGATGAACAAAGCCGAGCTGATTGATGCCGTAGCCAAGATGACCCAGCAGTCCAGGGCGCAGACCCTTGAAATGTTCGATGCCTTCATGGCAGTTGTGCAGAACGCGCTGAGCAGCGGCAACACGGTTCAGATGATGGGCTTCGGCACCTTCACCGTTCAGGAGCGCGCCGCCCGCATTGGCCGCAATCCGGCCACTGGCAAGGAAATGAACATTCCGGCCAAGAAGGTCGTCAAGTTCAAGGTCAGCAGCAAGATGAACAACGCCGTCGCTGGCGTCAATACCAGAGCGGGGAAGAAGTAAACCGCGCCGCGCGGAATCGGGGCCCTCTTCAGGTCCGCCGGTCCTGGATGAGGCGAATGTCTAGCAAGATTGGTGTAGGGTCACCCAGCAAAGCCCCCGGCATCCAGAAACCGACGCTCTTCAGCTGTGGTCATGCGTCCCAGAATCTCGTTGCGATGTGGAAATCGCCCGAAACGCAGGATGATCGCGCGGTGCTCAAGGGCGTGTTTGAGGTAGTCGATACCGAGTCGCCCGCTTAACTCCACCGACCGATCCTGATCGTCGAGATCCTCCGAATGGGCGTAGGGAAGATAGAAGAAAAGCCGCAGCTCGACGGGAATCTGAAGATCGAATCCTGCGGCAATGGCACGGGCCGCAAGCTGCCGAGCCAGCCTGTCAGTCGCGTACATGCGCGCGGTGCCGCGAAAGGCATTGCGGGGAAACTGATCCAGCAGAATCACCAGCGCCAAGGCGCCAAACGCGGTGTTTGCCCAGTTATTGAGCTTTTCTTGTGCAGCCGCTTCGTGATGTTTCAGGAAACGTGAACGAAACTCGGCATCAAATGCGGCGTTCTTCGTAAACCATCGCCGCGGTCCGGCATCACGCCAGAAGTTGACGATCGCTTCGAAGTCGTGATCGGCCGATTGGCTGTCAAGGTTGGGCACTTCTGTTCTGGCTTCTATTTTCCGTTAGAAGGGGGAAGCCATTCTCAACTGCTGGTCGTGCAGTCTGCAGTGCTCTGACGACAGTGGGCCACCACTGTGGAGGCAGACCAACTTCATCAATCAGGCTAAGCTGCCGGCTCCGGAAGCTTCATGCCTTCCTGGTCGTAGTCCAGCCCTGTGTTGTTTCGATGCTACTGGACCAATCAAGAACCCAATCATTGAAACGCCTTTAATCAAGGGTCATCTAAAGAATCACTTCAGAGACAGTACCCAGGCAATGATTTGCTTCAGGTCTGCATCGCTGACCTGGGGGTTGGGCGGCATGGGCACGTCACCCCATACGCCCCGACCGCCCATTTTTACCCTTGCGAACAGTGTGGCGGGTGCGAGTTTGTCATCTGCGTATTTCTTTGCGACCTCCATAAAGGCGGGGCCCACAATTTTCTTGTCAACACCATGACAGCCCAGACAGCCATTTTTTTGGGCCAGTTTCTGGTTGGCGAAGGCAGGAATGGAAGCCATCAAGGCAGCTGTTGCAACCACAAGTAACGATTTCATCAAGCATCCCTTTCAGCATTAAGGGCGCGCCAATCCTTGGCCTGGATCGCTGAGCCAAGGCCGCTGCTCGATCTGTTGCAGCAACCAGCGATGCTGGCCATTCTGCGGGTCTTAACCTGGTACCAGCGGTATTGCCTCATCCTGTCGCCTCTGGGACCAGGTATTGGCGAACTTCCTCTGCCACATGGCGCTCGATTGCAATGTGACCAGGATGAACCTCTGCGGTGCTAAATCGGAGTAGGACTCGTACATCACTCGTTTTGCCCATTCCGGCCCGCGCTCTCGCCTGCATAACAGCATAATAGACCACGCTTTGACACTAAATGAAGACGGTCGTTACTGTCGAATATTTTGAGAAAGCATTCGGTTGGCTGCAGGAGCATCACATTCCAAGCGCATTCACGGCAAACAGCTGTATTCAACAGACGACGAGGCTGGCTAGCTCATCGGCAGAAAATTTCGTGCAATTCATTTACGGTTCATTTTTTGGGGATGTTCCGCATGATTACGCGCACGAGCAACAAGGAGAATTCCTTATCCACAAAAAGAGATTTGATCACACGATCGGGCGTGGACCATTCATTTTTCCTCATGATGGTCCGATACGACATGCGATCTAAATCCAGCCGCGCTTCTTGAGATGACCATACAGCCATACCCCGCCCGCCAGGGTGCCGGCCAGCACCGCCGGGTAGGCCCAGGGCCAGTGCAGTTCCGGCATGTCGGCGAAGTTCATGCCATAGAGGGAAAAGATCACCGTGGGAACGGCCAGAATGGCGCCCCAGCCGGCCAGCTTCTTCACCGACTCATTCTGCTGGATGTTCAGGGAGGCCAGATGAAACTGCATGGCATCCGAGGTGGAGAGCCGCAGCATGTCGATGGCGCTGGTGACGCGCACGGTATGGTCATGCACATCCCGGTAGTAGGCGCGCAGTTCCTTGGTGACAAATTCTGGATGCAGCCGGATCAGATCCTGGACAATGGACTGCATGGGCTCGGCAGCGTCCCGCAAGGTGTTGAGTTCCCGCTTCAGGGTGTAGAGGTGTTCCAGATCCTTCTGGTCCAGGGCGTTGCTCAGCAGCGCATTCTCCAGCGCGCGAAACCGGTCATGGACGATATTCACCACTGGCTGGTAGTGGTCGGCAATCAGGTCCAGCACGCAATAGAGCGCAAACGGAGCGTCGCGCTTGTGGCCGTTGCGACGCGCGGCCAGCCGGTCGCGTACCTTGGCGAAGGAGAGCGCATGGCCGTGGCGAATGGCCGCCACGAAACGGCGCCCGGCAAAAAAATGGGCTTCCCCGAGCTGGATGTGATCGTCCAGGATATGGGCAGTGCGGGCGCTGATGAATAGATAATCGCCATATTCTTCCAGCTTGGGGCGCTGATGGGTGGTGAGAGCGTCTTCGACCGCCAGTTCGTGCAGGCCCAGTTCCTCGCCCAGCTTGCCAAGCAGCTTTGGATCGGGGTCCTTCAAGTCGATCCAGATGAAGGCTTCCGGATCCAGCAAATGATCGCTCACTGCTTCCAGCGTGATTTCCTCCGCCGGACGGTCAGCGCGAAAGACGTAGCATTCCACAGTCTCAGACATGACACTCTCCGCGACAAACGTTTGGTTGCATTAGTGGCCCCGGCAGCTTTCTATCAATTGCGTTTCAATCTGCTGAACAGGTCCAGGTATTGGTTGACAATGGCATCTTCGCTGAACCGGTTTTGCAGCTTGCTTGCACCTGCCTCGATCATCGCAGCCCGCTGCGCCTGCGGGAGGGTCAGGGCAGTGTGAATGATTTCGGCCAGGGCCTGAGGATCTGCCACCGGCGCAAGCAGGCCGTCGACACCGTCTTCCATCAGCTCCAACGGGCCTGATGCTCGGGTGGAAACTGTTAGTGTGCGATTGGCCCAAGCCTCCAGGATGACATTGCCCAGGGGCTCGTGGCGCGAGGCGCAGATGAACACATCGGCCAACTGGTACCAGGGGGCGGGATCCTTCTGCCACCCGGCCCAGGTGATGCGCGGCGCAATATCCAAGGTCCTGGCCTGCTCGCGCAACTCTGCATCCAACGGCCCGCTCCCCACCATGAGCAGATGCAGGGAGCGGCCATCGACTTCTGCCGGCAGCCGGGCAAACGCATCCAGCAAATCAGCCCAGCCCTTGTTGGGATGAAAGCGGCCTAAGCCCAGCAGCACGCGGGCCTGGATGGCAATCGCACAAGTGGCGCGCAGGCGGGACAGTGCATCGGCGGACGCGGCAGCAGGCATGTCGACGAAATTGCCGACGTAAAAACAGCGATCCTCCGGCAGGCCTCGGTCGATCAGATAACGTATGATGCCTTTGGTGTTTCCCACCCAGGCATGGGCATGGCGATAACCCTTAAGGTTGTAATAGCCCCCGAGCCGGGCCACATGCACGCAGGCGCTGTGGTCTGGCAGGCGAGTGATGCGGGTGGCACGGCCCATATAGGTCTGCAGTATGGAAGCGGAAAAATCCCTGGCCGCGCGATTGATCAGCCAGCGCGAATAGCGGTCCCAGGTGGCAAACATCGGGGCGTGATAGCGGGCGACTCCCGGTTCGACCGCTGCATCGATTTCGCCGCCTTTTACTGTCACGACTGCCACTGGCTGCTTGCGCTGTTGGAGGGCGTTGACCAGGCGAACAAAGAAGCGCTCGGCTCCTCCCAGCGCGGTTCCGCCAATCACATGCAGGCTGCGCACAACAGGACGGGTCATGAAGCCATGAGGAAATTGAACCGGCCCAAATTATAAGGGCAGCAGCTTAGGCGACTCTAAAGCGACGCGAAAAAACCCGGCACGTCCTCGGTCTGGAGCGGGTGGCTCAGGTGGAAGCCCTGGACCTGGTGGCATTTCAACAGGCGGAGTTGCTCGAATTGTTGGGCGCTTTCTACTCCCTCGGCGATGACATCAATTCCCAGATTGTCGCCCAGTTGCACGGTGGAACGGACGATGGCCAGCAGACGCTCGTCGTGACACATCTTCTGGATAAAGCTCTTGTCGATCTTGAGGGTGTGGATGGGCATGCGGCTCAGATGGGTCAGCGAGGAATAACCCATGCCAAAGTCGTCCAAGCTGAAGCGGATGCCTTTTCCGGACAAGGCTTGCATGGTGGCCAGGGCCAGTTCCGGCTCATGGATGAAGGCACCTTCGGTGACCTCGAGTTCCAGCCGGTCAGGAGGCATGTCAACCCGTGCGAGGGTGTCGAGCAGGGCCTCCATCCAGCCGGAGGTCATCAGCATGCGGGGGGAAAGGTTGACCGCCAAGTGCAGATCCCGGCCCTGGTTCTTCCAGATGCGCCATTGGGTGCAGGTAAGCTCGATCATATGCAGGGTCAGGGGCTGGATCAGGTCGGAGAGCTCGGCCAAGGGGATGAATTCTTCCGGAAGGATTTCGCCGAACAATGGGTGAGTCCAACGCGCGAGCACTTCCAGTCCGGTCACCTCCTTGCCCGCCAAGTCCATCTTGGGCTGATATACCGCCCAAAGATCACCTTTCTCCACCGCCGTGATCAGGTCATGCATCAGGGTGAGGCGGCGCGGGGTGTGGCGGTCGCGGGCAGGATCATAGATGCGAAAGCCACTGTCGGACTTGGCGCTGTAGAGCGCCACATCCGCACAGCGCATCAGGGTGGAGGCGTCCGTACCGTGCCGCGGATAAAGGCTTGCGCCTAGGCTTGCGGTGACCGCCAGGCGCATGCCTTGGCAGGTGACCGGCTGGTGCAGGGCTTGGCGGATTCCTTCCGCCAGCTCAGTCAGCTGCCCAGGGTTGCCGGAATTTTCCAGCAACACACCGAACTCGTCGCCGCCCAGCCGGGCCAGTGCGCCGCCGGGCGGCAGCAAGGCAGCCAGGCGGTGGCCCAGTTCGGTGAGCATCTCATCGCCCGGCTCGTGGCCCAAGGTGTCGTTGATTTCCTTGAACTGATCCAGGTCTGCAAGAATCAGGGCGAAGGGCGCATCCGACTGCCTGATTCGCTGCTCCAGCCGGGTTCTGAACCAGAACCGGTTCGGCAGGCTGGTCAGCTGGTCATGGGTGGCCTGGTGTTCGACCTTGGCCAGCAGCCGCTCGCGCTCGCTGCTTTCCAGCATAAGAGTTACCAGGTCCGTTACGCAGGAGGCAAAGCGCTGTTCATCCAGGGTCCAGATGCGCGGCGGCCCCACCTGCTCATGGCAAACCACGCCTATTGTTTCGCCCTTGCGGCGGATGGTGGCGTCCAACATGGAGGTGATGCCGAGCGGTTTCAGATATGCGTCGGCAAGTTCCCGGGTGCGGTAATCCGTCGGTGCGTAGGAAACCGCGAGGCACCGACTCTGTGACAGCGCATCGAAGTAGCCTGGAAAATCCTTTGCGTTCAGGGTGTCGCATTGACCCTGCCTGGTGCCGCCCTTGCGATACATGGTCTGGCAATTGAGCTGCTGCTGGTCGGGGCTAAACCTCCACACACTCACCCGTTCCACACCCAGGGTCTGGGCGGCGCGTTCAGTAATGCGTTTCAGCGCGTCCTCAACCGGCAGGGTGTCTATCCGCTCCTCGGTCAGAAGCTCAAACAGAGTGGCCTGCTGGGACCGCATGCGGCGCTCGGTGACTGCCGCCGACGGAACTTCCTGGGCCATGCCGAGCAGGGCGACCACCTCGCCGGAGGCATTGCGCTTCAGTTCACCGTGGATGGAAAACCACTTGCCCTGGCCTTCCGCTTCGATGACGCGGAATTCGGTTTCAATGTGCGTTTGATCCGGGGGTGCATTGCGGACCTGATTGATGATCCGCTCACGGTCATGAGGATTCAGGATCTCGAGCAGGGAATCCATGCGGCCATCGAATCCGCCGGGAGGAAACCCAAGCAGCGCCTCCAGGTTGGCGGAGATCGTCACCATCCGCTCCGGTACGCAGCATTCAAACGCGCCGGCATGGGTGGCGGCGAGCGCAGCAACGAGAAACGCGTTTTCTTTTGAGTAGGCAGGCATACATATCTCTGAGCCTGCTAATTTAGCATTATTGTTCGGATAGGGGCATCTGCCGCCAGTATCCATGATGCAAATCAAGCCAGGGGCAAGGAACAGGGATCAGGGATTAGGGATTAGGGGTGAGGTGCAGGCAGTAAGGAGGGGCCCCTCATCGCGGGAATCCGCACGGCCGCGAGCGCGCTTGGCCCCCGACTGACCGGGGTGCGTCAGGTGAAGATTGTCGGAGGGGGCGGGGTCAGCACTTGGGGGTGGGGGGCAGGCTTAAGGGGAATCATGTACTGGCTGGCACTGAAGATGTTGTTCCATCAGAAGATGCGTCTGCTGATCACCCTGATCGGCATCACCGTCTCGGCCGTGCTGGCGCTGGTGGAAATTGCCATCTATCTGGGCATGATGGGCAACGCCACTTCCATCATTCGCCACACCGATGGCGACATCTGGGTGGCATCCAAGAATGTGCAGTCTTTCGATTTTGCCCTGCCGTTTCCATCGCAGCGCATCGACACCGTGCGCGGGCTCCCCCAAGTGCAGTGGGCGGAGAAGATCTTGCTCAACTATGGGTTCATCAAGCTTGCCAACGGCGGGCGGGAGCAGGTGCAGTTCATCGGCTACAACCCCGACAACGGCGTGGGCGGACCCTGGAATCTGGTGGAAGGCAAACTCACCGATGTGAAGGGCGGCCGCTACATGATTCTCGACAAGACTTCAGAGCAGCGTCTCGGCCATTTGCAGACTGGCTCATTGTGGGAACTCACCTTCATTCGCGAGCACGCCTTTAAACTCGTGGGCCTGTCCCAGGGCATCAAGAGCTTCACTACCATACCCCTCGTGTTCCTGTCCTACAACGAAATGGACCGGCTGTTCAGCGAGGCAGGATGGTCCAACCTCACCTGTTATATCGTGGTCAAGCTCAAGAACCCGACTGACCAGGCGGCCGTCGTGAGTTATTTGCGTCAGAACTTGAAAGACAACGACGTGTTCACCACGGACGAATTCATGCGCAAAACCATACTCTATTGGACGGTGCAGACGGGCATGGGCATGGCCTTCTTTATCACCGCAGCGCTGGCCTTGATCATCGGCGGCACCATCGTCGGCCAGACCATCTACACCAGCACTCTCGAGCATCTGCGCGAGTATGGCACCCTCAAGGCCATCGGCGCGCGCAACCAGGAAATCGACCAGGCCATTTTCGCTCAGGCGGCGATCAGCGGGGTGGCAGGCTATGCGGTGGGCGCACTGCTGGTGTTATTAATGCGCGGCGGAATCGAGAGTGCCGGCGTGCCGCTTTATCTCAGCCCAACCCTGTTCGCTGGCCTGTTCGTCGCCGTTCTGGTCATGTGCCTGGCCTCCGCCTATTTCTCCGTGGCCAGGGTGCATCGGCTTGATCCGGTCAGCGTGTTCAAGGCATGAACGCGACACCCATTCTGGAAACGCGCGGCGCGAGCAAGATCTACGGCGAAGGCGACACCCGGGTGGTGGCCGTCGACGCGGTCAGCCTGAGCCTGAGCCGCGGCGAAGTGCTGCTGATCATGGGTCCTTCCGGCTCGGGCAAGACCACTCTGCTGTCGATGATGGGCTGCATCCTGCGTCCGACGGCGGGCGAGATCCACATCGAGGGGCGAAAGGTAAGCGCGCTGTCGGAAACCGAGTTACCCGAGGTGCGCCGTCATTACCTCGGCTTCGTGTTCCAGTCCTTCAATCTGTTCCCGTCGCTGACCACGCAGGAGAATGTTGAACTGGTCTTGAGGCTCAAGCAGGGCAATGCTCAGCAGGTTCGCGTGCGCGCCCTGGAGCTGCTGGAACGCGTTGGGCTGGCGCGCCGCGCGCACCTCTACCCAGAGGATCTTTCCGGAGGCGAAAAGCAGCGTACTGCGCTGGCCCGCGCGCTGGCGGGCGACCCGCCCATCCTGCTGGCCGATGAGCCGACCGCCAATCTTGATTCCCGCACCGGCCAGGACGTGCTGGCCCTGTTGCGCGGTCTGGCGGAGCAGTCCGACAAGGCCGTCGCCATCGTCAGCCATGACCCCAAGGCCGAGGACCAGGCACACCGGGTAGTGGTGCTGGAAGACGGTAGAATCAAGCGATGAAGAGATTCCTTCTCCCCCTGCTGCTGCTCCTGCTGGCGGTCGGTGCAGTGGCGATCTTCCAGCATGAGAAACGTCACCCGGCACCCGCCGCGCCGGCTCTGCTGCCCAGCTACGTCGCGGCGGAAGGCAAGGTGGAAGCCATGCCCGGCTATGACATTAATCTTGGTACGGGAGAACTCAACGCCAAGGTGGCCAGAATCCTGGTGCAGGAAGGGGACACGGTCAGTCCGGGGCAACTGGTGGTCGTGCTGGATAACGCAGACCTGCGCGCCCAGGCGCAGGCGGCCGAGCGCCAACTTGCAGTGGCGCAGAGCCGGCTCAGCGAAGTGCTCGCCGGCGCGCGCCGTGAAGAGATTATGCAGGCTGCCGCCGCCTTGGATGGCGCCACCGCCGGCAAGCAGGAGGCGGAGCGCCTGTACCAGCGCTACAAGGATCTGCGCGCGCAAGGCATGGTGTCGCCGGCGGCCCTGGACGAACGGGACCGGGCCCTGAAAGAGGCCGGCGCACGAATGGAGGAGGCAAGACAGCAGTACAAACTCCTCCTGGCGGGGCCCCGGCCAGAGACCGTCAAGCTCAGCCGCAACCAGGTGACGCTGGCGCGGGCGGAGCTCGAACACAGCCGGAAGTTACTGGACAAGACCGTGTTGCGCTCGCCCATCGCCGGCACGGTCATCAAGCGCTATTTGGACGAAGGGGAGGGCGTCACGCCGGAAATTCCCATCCTGGCCATCGCTGACCTGCGCCGCGTCTGGATCAATGCCGAAGTGGATGAAACCGATGTGGGGCGGATCGCCGTGGGCGACCCTGTGGCGATCAGTTCCGACGCTTATCCGGGCGCGGTGTTCAAGGGGCAAGTTCGCCAGATTGCCGACTATGCTGGGGAACGACGGGTCAAGCCCAACGATCCGGCGGTCAACTTGGGGCTAAAAGTGGTGCAGGTCAAAATAGGGCTCGAGCAGCCTGCCAAGTTGAAGCTGGGGATGACGGTGAATGTGAAGATCTCGCCGCCGCGGGAACGTGCGTCCGTTTCCCGTTGAGCGGACAAGGACGAAGTGATTGAGGAAAGGGCGCTTGCAGGGAATGTCACTACAAACGCCCCGGATCGCGACTTAGATGCGCTCGCCGTCCAATGTGTGGAAGGTATCGTAACCCTGGCCTGCGGAACCCATCGAGGTGCCCTGGTAGCCCCCTTCAATGGGTGCACCATCTCTTGCGTGGTTGGTATCGTAGCCCTGGCCGGGCGCCGACCCCATCGAGGTGCCCAGATAGGAATCGCT
>DASQBT010000183.1:0-2363 GCA_035635075.1 Thiobacillaceae bacterium
TGCGTCGAGCCTCCGCTCGGCATCGCCGCATAAATGCCGGACACTCCCGTGTTTGTGTTTGCGTGAAACGCTACTGTCCCATTCTCGATCGATGGCTCGCCCAAGGACGTGAACGTCCCACCGCTCTGGGCCGGGTCTCCGACAGCGACCAGCCGGCTCAATAGTGTCGAGCCTCCGCTCGGCGTCGCTGTGTAGATACCGGACGCGCCAATATCCGTATTTGCGCGAAACGCAACCGTCCCTACGCTGTCGATCGAAGCGAGCGAGCCAAAGGAGCTAAACACGCCGCCACCCGGGGCCGGAGACCCTGCTTGGGCGAAGGCGCTCAACGTGCCGCCCCCGGCGTAGATTCCCGCCGGTAGCGCGACAAACGCCGTAGTGCCCGCACTGATTGTGGGAAGCTCGAACATCGTGAAGGTTCCCGCACCGGGTGCCGTCATCATCGTATCGGCGACCAGGCTGGGGGGAGTGCCAGCGCCAGTGTAAACGCCTTGCACGAGCGCTGTTTGACCGAGAAATGCCACAGTACCCGAGCTAATCGAGGGCGACCCGAACGTAGCGAACACATCTCCGCCAGAGCCGGGCGCAACCGTGGAGGTATCAGCGATGTCGGTGAAGGTGAATGTCGGGCCAGCCCAAGAAGGGGACGCGCTGGCGAGCATCGCAAACAATAGTATGCCGACAGCCGTCCCGGAAAGCGGCACGGGTCGTATGCTAATTCCGAACCAGGTTCCCACTTTGCACCTCCTTGCCGAGCCGTTGCGGGCTGCGTAGGCTGCAAGATGCGAAAGCATAATGTGGACCCGAAAATCAATGCTTCCGTTTTCAATGATTTAGCCGTCATTCCCTACAGGTATTGTCTTTGTTTGTAAAGAAATCCGACGCAACGCCCGAAGATCCGTGAGTGCATTACTCGATGCTTTAGTGCCCCAGCTGGTGTTTCTCGCCCTACGGATGAATGGGGTACGGCGGCCCCCTGTGCGGAGATCCGAATGGCCGGTTCTGGATACTGCCTGAGGCTGGTTTGGGTCGGGAGTGTGAGTTCGCTATTTTGGAAAGCGGCCATTCAGTTGAATTTCTAATCAACGACCGATTTGCAGAGGGATGCGAAGTCAGCTTCAAGGTTCAGCTCCTGCGGCTTTCGTCACTCAATGGCGCTGCCCAGCAATTTTGCAAGCTTGATTCCATCCCTGCAGGTCCCATTGATAATTCTTCCCCTCACCCTGCGCTGTCTGCGGGGTTTCGAATCCTTTCACCCCGGCCCTCTCCCCTAAAGGGGGCGAGGGAGGACGCCGGTGCGCCCCGCAATCCGATCAGCTCCAGGGCTTGCTCTTGGGTCCGGCGCAGTAGTCCTGGATGAATTTCGCCCAGGCGCTCTTCCTGGCGAAGTCGAGGCTGGCGTAGAGCCGGCATACCTGTTTCTTGGGGAAGTAGATCGAGGTGCCGTGCGAGCGCGCTTCCTTGGCACCCTTGGCTCCCGACGCCAGCACCGTCTTGCCTACCGCGGCCTTAACCGCGCCGCAGGCAGCCGTCACCTCGGCACGGCCCAGGACGGAAGTCAGACCATCGCACAGGTCGACGAGATCGACGTAGTCGTCGTACGGCGCAGAGTATTCCTGCACCCGGGCCCGCACGGAGGCAAGCGCAGCACGCGCCGACGCGTCGCCAAGCGCCTTGGAAAGCGCTCCGCCCAGTGTGTTGGCGGCGTCCGCCACGATGTCGATCTGGGTGAGATCAACGGCGGAAAAGGTTACGTCATCCGTGCTCCGGTAAGAATCCAGATAGCTGCTCACGCAAGCACGCGCCAGGTCCGCCGGAGACATGTCCGGCTTGGCGGCCAGCGCCTTGAGCAGGCGGTCATAAGGCCAGCCATTGTTGGGCTCCTCTTCCTGCGAACCAACCGTGAAGTCGGCCGTGCCCTTGATCTCGTAGCCCACCTCCAGCATGCTCATAAGACAGGCATCAAAGCCGATGATGTCGATCTTGCGCTTGATCAGCTTTTTCACGTTGGTCAGGACGCGCTTGAGCTCGGCGTTGTCGAGATAATCCTTGGCCTGGTCGTCAAAGGCGATGGCACGGTCTTGAACCATCTGCCGCACGCTGGTCGCGAACAGCGCCCGCTGGGCATTGCGCACCGCTGCGCGCCCCTGGGCCAGCGGTATCGGTGCCTCCTTGGCCCGTTTGCCCCTGGCGGCGCCGGCCTTGGCGACCGAGCCCCTGGCATCCAGCATTTGGCCCTTGTGCACGATGGGCGGCGCATCGCCGCTGAAGTAGTCACCGCTGTAAAGATTCGAGTCATCCCAGCCCGCGCCGTGGTTCCAGATCACCGCCAGGTAGTGCTCCGCAGGATGGGTCTTCACGCC
>DASQBT010000184.1:0-4292 GCA_035635075.1 Thiobacillaceae bacterium
CATTACCTGATCCACTGCGACGGATAGGATGTCAAGCTTCTTTTCAAAAGCCCGGCGCAAGTCGCCGTCGGTAAACACGCCTCTAACCTGTTCGGCCTCATCCACTACGGCGGTCATGCCCAGCCCTTTGTCCGTCATTTCCAGCAGGGCCTCCTTGGTCGATGCGCCCAAGGTCACGCGGGGCAGACGCTCCCCGGTGTGCATCAGATCGCGTACGCGGACCAGCAAGCGACGTCCCAGGCTACCGCCGGGGTGGGTGCGGGCAAAATCCTCCGCCGAAAAACCCCGCGCTTCCAGCAGCACGACTGCCAGGGCGTCGCCCAGCGCAAGCGCGGCCGTGGTGCTGGCGGTGGGGGCGAGATTCAAGGGGCAAGCTTCCTTGTCCACTGCGGCGTTCAGATGCACATCGGATTCCGTTCCCAAGGTTGAATGGGGGTTGCCGCTCATGCCGATCAGCTTGGCGCCGCGCCGCTTGATCAAGGGCAGGATGCTGGTGATCTCCGGACTTTCGCCGGAATTGGACAGGGCGATTACCACATCGTCGTGGGCTATCATGCCCAGGTCGCCGTGGCTCGCTTCCCCGGGATGGACGAAGAACGCAGGGGTGCCGGTGCTGGCCAGGGTGGCGGCAATCTTATGTCCGATATGGCCGGATTTCCCCATGCCGGACACGACAACCCGCCCGTGGCAGGCCAGGATCAACTCCACGGCGCGGTAGAAATTCTGGTCAAGGCGTCCGGCCAGCGCGCGCACCGCTTCTGCTTCGGTGATCAGCACCTGCCGCGCCAACTCCAGGGTTTGCTGGGGATTGAGGGAATTATTCATTTGCGCCTAAGTATACTAGGAGTCGGTCGGACTTATTTCGCCCCTGCGTTGCGGGTCAAAAAGCGCGAGTACAAGGCGCGAGAAGCGCGATTTGGGCGCATTGCCTTGTCGCGGGTCACTTCTTGTGGACGGCACAACGGCACGCCCCGCTTCGCGCACTGCATCCCAAATCGCCCAGGCGCAGGAGCGAAATAAGTCCACGACTACTGGGCACGAGCAGCCAGGCACACGGCATCGGATTTAAGGAACACATGCACGCCACCCTTCAAATTGTCTTGATCCTGCTCGCTGTGGCAGTCGTGGTTGCCGCTACTGCCCGGGCCTTGCATCTGCCTCCCATGCTGGGCTACCTGCTCACCGGCATCGCCATCGGACCCCACGGCGCGGGCTGGATTCCGGATACGCAGGAAGCCCGCTACCTGGCCGAATTCGGCGTCGTGTTCCTGATGTTTTCCGTCGGTTTGGAATTCAGCCTGCCGCGCATGACCGCCATGCGCGGCACGGTGTTTGGCTTTGGCGGCGCCCAGGTTGGGGTCACTTTGCTGTTGACCCTGGGGCTGGCCTGGTTGCTTGGTTTCCCGCTGTTGAGCGGACTTGCCTTGGGCGGCGTCCTCGCAATGTCTTCCACCGCTATCGTTTCCAAGCTGTTGTCCGACCGGATGGAACTCCAGACCCCGCATGGGCGAATGATACTGGGCGCCTTGTTGTTTCAGGACCTGGCTGTGGTGCCGATGCTGATTCTGATTCCGGCACTGGCAATGAACGCGGGGGACATGGCTGCGGAATTGGCCTGGGCCTCGATCAAGGCAGCGGTGGTTCTCGGCCTGATCCTGTTCGCCGGGCAAAAAATCATGCGCGCCTGGTTTCACCGGGTGGCGGCGGCCAAGTCGCCGGAAATATTTACCCTCAACCTGCTGCTGTTCACCCTGGGTCTGGCTTATCTGACCGAAAGAGCGGGCTTGTCGCTGGCGCTGGGTGCTTTCCTCGCCGGCATGCTGGTTTCCGAAACCGAGTACCGGTATCAGGTGGAGGATGACATCAAGCCTTTCCGGGATGTCCTGCTTGGGCTGTTTTTTGTCACCATCGGTATGCGCCTGGATATCGCAAGCGCGCTGGCTGCGTGGTGGCAGGTGTTGCTGCTGGTGGGCATGATCATGGTTGGCAAAGGCATCATTATTTGGGGCTTGGCTCGGGCGCTGGGCAATAAGGCCGCCACGGCCATACGCACTGCTTTGGGCCTGGCCCAGGCGGGTGAGTTCGGGTTTGTCCTGCTGGCGATGGCGACCGACCACGGTTTGCTGGATGCGCACATCGGACAGCCGGTATTGGCATCCATGGTGCTATCCATGCTGATCGCGCCGCTCCTGATCAACCGGATGGAAACCCTGACCCGCCTGCTGTGCGGCAGCGACTGGATGAACCAGGCCAAGCTGGTTCACGACATCGCGGTCAAGACCTTTGGCAAGACCGGTCACGTGATCGTCTGCGGATATGGCCGCAGCGGCCAGAGCCTTGCCCGTTTTCTCGAAAGCGAGAATCTGCCGTTTGTCGCCCTGGATTACGATCCGGAGCGGGTAAAGGCCGCGGCCGACGCGGGTGAGGCCGTGGTCTTCGGCGATGCCGGGAGACGCGAAGTGTTGGTCGCAGCCGGGCTCTCCCGTGCGCGGGCTTTGGTGGTGACCTTCGCCGAAACGAAGTCGGCACTGTCCATCCTGCGCCATGCGCACGAGATCAAGCCGGCGCTGCCGGTAGTCGTGCGCACTACCGATGAAACCTCCATCGACCTGCTCAAGGAGGCAGGTGCGGCAGAAGTCGTGTTCGAAGTGATGGAAGGGTCCCTCATCATGGCGTTTCATGCCTTGATGTTGATGGGCCTGCCGATGGCCAACGTGATGAAACGCATCCAGGCCGTGCGCGAGTCGCGCTATGAATTGATGCGCGGCTTTTTCCGCGGGGCAACGGACGAAGAAGACGAACTGGATGAGGAAGCCCAGCCACGTTTATCCTCCGTCCTGGTCGGGCCGGATTCCGCGGCGATTGGCAGAACCCTGGCGGAGCTTGAACTCGAAGATCTGTCCGTCGACGTGGTAGCAGTGAGGCGGCGTGGCATCAAAGGCCTGGACCCTCAGCCCGAAACCCGGCTCGAAGCCGGCGATGTGCTGGTGCTGAGGGGGACGGCAGAGGACCTCGATGCGGCTGAAATTCGCGTGTTGCCGGGGTAAAAAAAGCCCGGCATTTCCGGGCCTTGTTCAGCACCTATCCGGGATCAGAACAGGATGGCGGCGCCGCAGTTGGTTTGCCCAGTGCTGGTGGCGCTCCAGAGGCCCTTGGTGGCGCCGGTGTTGGTATCGTAGCAGTTGGCGTCGACCGGCGCCGTGCCGCCATTCGCATAGGCAGAAAAGCGCATGATGCCGCGCAGCGCATTGCCATCATCAATTTTGCGGTCCACCTCAGCAATTACTTCCACCGGCACTTGGTTGCCGGTCTTCAGATTGTGGCGCGGCGTTGCTGTTCCCGAATCCACGGCGTAGACGGCGTCGTAAATCAACTGAATGTAAGCACCCCACGGATTGGTCGGCGTAGTGGTTTGAGATTCGGTGGCATTGTAGGTGTAGGCCCCGGTAATGAATCCTGCATGGGAAAGATGGTCCCACACTGCAATACTTTCGGTGATTGATGTTTGCGGTGCTCCAGCCGCTTCAATCTGTCCATTCCCATTACCCTTAACACCCGAGGCTACTCCAGCAACCTGAGTATCGGCCTGGCTGAAATCTCCCGGCAAGGCCCGGTAGCGATCCTGGAATCCGTAAAAAGCGGCTTTGACCCCATCCACCTGACTGATGAGATTGCGCACCCTGGCGCTGTTAATCAGCGACTGGCCTTGCAGGATGCCGCCGAGCAGCAGGCCGATGATGACCAGCACGATGGCGATTTCAATGAGGGTAAAACCCTGCTGTTTGCGTAAGGACATGGGGGCTCCTTGGATCGATCGTTCAGCTAGCTGCAAATTTTGTGCCTTACAGGCTGCTCAAGCACGCGCAATGGGACACCGCATGAATTAATGGCAATTTACCCCGCCCCCATGCGGGATAAAGAGTGAATGCCGCGGCCGGGTGACGAAAAAATGACGCAGACGCTGAGGCGTCGTCATTTGGCGGCTGAATCGATCCGTTTCAGCAGAAAGGCAATTTCCCGCGGGTCCTTGACCGCGCCGCTCTCCAGCAGCCCGCCCAGCAGCACCCGGGCCTGTTCTTTTTCGCCCATGTCAGCCGAGAGCAGGACCGACATCTGCCGGGCCCAGGCGGGTGCGCTGTTCACGCGCGACAAGTCCCTGGCATAGCTCATGGCCAGATTCATGTCTTTCAGACCGTGGCGCGCGATGAGTGCGGCATGGGCCAGGAACGGCCAGCGCGATTCGGGCGCGAGCAGAAATTGCTGGTGCACAAAGTCCAGCATCATGCGCTGGC
>DASQBT010000185.1:0-7515 GCA_035635075.1 Thiobacillaceae bacterium
ATCAAATGCTCGGCCTTCGGCGAAGCCATCATAAGGCATATGTAAGGCACGCCGCTTGCGCGCAACAAGAAACGAGGCAAACGGAATCTGCCGTTGAAACGGGGTCAGCAGTTGCACTGTCTGGAGTTGTGAAGCGCAGGCGGTTCGCTGCGGGCCGGTGCGTGAGAAGGGGATGCACGCCGAGCCGCAGAGGGCCATTGCGCAGGCCAACAAGACCCGGTGAACCTTGGTCCCAAGCCCAGCCTGATTTACCGAGGAGGCTCGCAAGGATTCCTGATTCCATCATGTTATCTGCCTCCAGCCTGAATCGTACGCACTTCCTGCTGACCCGCACCTGTCCCGAAGCGCCTGAGAAAGAGGTGGGTAGGCCAGAAGATCAAAACTGGGAGGAGGCCCATCATGCACAGCAGGTAATCCATCGGAGGCAGCCACGTCTGCGCGTGCTGGTCGCTGGGACCGAAAACGTAGTTTACGTTGACCGGTTTTCCGGGGTCATTGGCGGGTGCCGGCGGAGCGGGCAGGAACAGATAGCAGACCAACAGCAGTACGATCGCCAAGGCCGTCCATGCCGTAAAGCCACGCCGGTCGTAGCCAAGCCGGCGGACCAGCCAGAGAACAAAGAGCGGCAACCAGAAATGGTAGAAGGATAACGATCGGGTGAAGATTGGAAGGGCCGAATCAAACATGTAGCCGGTCATTCCGGTAATTGGGTGGCCGAACAGACTTGCCATGAAGTCCACCATCCAGAGGGTTTGGGGCAACAGGATGCCGACCGCGGCAGCCGATGCCGGGAGCGGATGATCCGTCCACACTGTGGATGAACGCTCACGCCTCCGGGACCAAGCTCCGAGATCGCGACGTTGGCTGATTTTCACGATCATCAACTGATTGCCGGATAATTATGCAAAGGATGCCGCCATGCTGCGAACAGGGTTGAGACTTCTTCTGCGAGGCTCCTTACGATTGCTTTTCCGGGTGCGCACCGAAGGCGACGGCACCGCCTTTGCCGCACAGCGCCTGCTCATCGTCGCCAACCATGAGTCCTTCCTGGATGGCCTGCTGCTGGGACTGTTCCTGCCGGTAACTCCGATCTTTGTGGTGCATACCAGCGTGCTGAAAAATTTATTTTTCCGACTGGTGCTGCGTCTCGGCGACTATTTGGCAGTGGACCCCAACCATCCGCTCGCAATCAAACAGGTCGTTCGCCTGATCGCATCGGGCCGCCCGGTGGCGATCTTTCCGGAGGGCCGCCTTACCGTGACGGGCAGCCTGATGAAGGTCTACGATGGCCCCGCGTTCGTCGCCGCCCGCACCGGAGCGACCATCGTCCCGGTGCGCTTGGACGGTCCCGCCCGTTCGTATTTCAGCCGGCTCACCGGGGACTACCCGCGTCGCCTATTCCCGCGCATCCGCATCAACATCCAGCCGGCAACCCGCATTGCGCTGGCCGACAGCGGCAGCGCCAAGCTGCGGCGCCGCAGGGCCGGCGAGGCCATGCGGCGCATCATGCAGGACATGCTGTTCCACTCGCGGCCACGCCAAACCCTGATCGGGGCATTGCTCGAAACCATGACCATACACGGCCCGCGCCGCGAAGTAGTCGAGGACATGCGCCAGGAACCGCTAAGCTACCGGCAGTTGCTCAAGCTGTCCCTCGCCATTGGCCGCGTGCTCGCCCGCGCATCGGCGCCCGGCGAGCGCGTGGGTGTGTTGCTGCCCAATCTCGCCCCAACCGCGGGCGCGGTGTTCGGGCTGTCAGCCTTCGATCGCGTCGCCGCCATGCTCAACCACACGGCGGGACGGGAGGGCATGCAAAACGCCTGCATCGCAGCGCAGATTCGCACCGTGCTCACTTCGCGCGCGTTCCTGGACAAGGCCGGCATCACGAACCAGATCCAGGCGCTGGAAGGCATCCGGCTCGTGTATCTGGAAGAACTGAAAGCCCGCCTGAGCTTTGTCGACAGACTATGGCTGGTGGCGGCAACTGCATTCCCGCACGCCCTGCTGCCGGGAGGCGACCCTGAATCCCCGGCGGTGGTCCTGTTCACCTCCGGCTCGGAAGGGCGGCCCAAGGGCGTGGTGTTGTCGCACCGGGCGCTGCTTGCCAACGTGGCCCAGGTGCGCGCCGTCATCGACATGCATCCCACCGACAAGGTGTTCAACGCCTTGCCCATGTTTCATTCCTTCGGTCTCACCGGTGGCACGCTCATGCCCATCTTGACCGGCATGAGCGTGTTCCTATATCCCAGTCCGCTGCACTACCGCATCATCCCCGAGCTGATCTACGACCGGAACTGCACTCTCCTATTTGGCACCAGCACCTTCCTCGGCAACTACGCGAAGTTCGCGCACCCCTACGACTTCTATCGCCTGCGCTACGTCGTGGCCGGGGCGGAAAAGGTAACGGAAGACGTGCGCAGCGCCTGGTTCGACAAGTTCGGCATCCGCATCCTGGATGGTTACGGCGCCACAGAAACTGCACCGGTGCTGGCGGTCAACACGCCGATGGCGTTCAGGAAGGGCACCGTGGGCCAGATCCTGCCCGGGATCGAATCGCGCATTGTTCCCGTGCCTGGCATTGAACGCGGCGGCATGCTGCACGTCCGCGGTCCCAACCTCATGTCGGGCTATCTGCGCTTCGAGCGCCCCGGCATGATCGAGCCGCCGCACTCGGACCTCGGCAACGGCTGGTACGAGACCGGCGATGTGGTGGAACAGGACAATGAAGGCTTTATCACCATCGTCGGACGGGTGAAACGCTTCGCCAAGGTTGCCGGCGAGATGGTGCCGCTCGAACTTGTGGAGAAGATCGCTGTGGCTGCATCGAATGGCAACCAGCACGCCGCCACCACGCTGCCTGACACCCGACGCGGCGAGTCCATCGTGCTGTTCAGCACGGATCCGGCATTGACCCGCGAGGCACTCCAGCAAGCCGCACAGGCAGGCGGCCATCCGGAGATCGCCGTGCCGCGAACCATCGTTGCAGTCGAAACCTTACCTCTGCTGGGCACCGGCAAGGTGGACTACGTCGCGCTACAAAAAATGGCGGCTGCCGCATGAACGCCCGTTTTTGCTTCCCTCGCCCGGCGTCTGGTTTCGCTGCCCATGGCGGGACTGCTGGTCGCTCAATTTCTCTTTGCGCTGGCGGGCAGCGCCTTGCTGATCACTGCCATGCGGCGGTGAGGGGCGCGCGGCGGCTCTGTACCCTCGTTTCGAGCGATACTTTTCCTTCAGCTGCTGCCATCAAGAATCAAACTGATAACGGCTATGTTCAGAGTTTTACGCTTACCGGCTCGCAGACCGTTAACGGTCAGTCTTACCGTGTGGCTGGATCAGGTACGGTAACCGTATCGGCCGCCGTCGCATCGACTTTTGAGGGACAGTCTGCTCTCCTGAGCAATCAGGCAGTCAGCGGCAGCCTGCAGGTGAAAGGCGTGACGGCTCCATTCTCCTCGACAGCGCAAGAGTATGCGACCCCGAGCTACGCCCTATTCGGGATCGTTGTCACAATTCCGCCAAATCCAAGCTCCGAATACTGCGTGATGCAGGGTTCGCCGACCGTACCTGTAACGGTCAAGGTTGGGGACTCTGGCGCGATTGGAACCTGCACCTGTTACACGGATAGTTCCAAGACGACAGCTCTTGGCACGCGGCAGGTAAGCTATGTCGTTCAGGCCCACACGGAGCACACGGCCATCATCAAACTCGTTGAGCAGGATTACGACAGCGGTCTGGCCCTTCAACTCACCGATCAGGTCAGTTGGCGAATCGACACCAATGCGAATTTGACGTGGGTCTCGGAAACTGCGACCGTGCCCACTCATACGTACGTGTTCAAGTAAGCCGAATAGCCCATGCCGCCGCCCCGCAAAGAGTTAAGTGTGGAACAGCTTCGTGGATGTGAGACGGAGCATCCCCAGGGCCAGATTCCGGATATTCGAAAAAAAGAGGTGCAGCGACGTCATTCCTCTGGTTTAGCTCTGCTATCCGGGGGTGCTGCGCCCGCACTGCCGTCCCCGGCTGGCGTATTCGCGGTTGCATTTTCCGTAACGTCGGTCCCGCTGCCATCTGCGGCGGCCTTGTTGGCGAGCTTCTGCCGCTGCTTTTCTTCCTGCTTGCGCTTCTTTGCCAGGTCCCTTTGGCGTTTTTCGAACTGGTAGTTTGGCTTGGCCAAGTGATCTCCTTTGATCGCCTTGAGGGCGATATCGAACAATGTGAAAAACTATCCGTACTTCCTGAAAATAATTGCTGCGTCACGGTGCGCAAGCTCCAGGGTGCAGATCGATGGGTCCTCGTCGGGTCCGCTGAAGAAATCGTCCGCTTGGGCCAGCATCACTATCCGGCGGTGGTCTTCGCTAAGGTGAATTGCCACTTCGTCAAGGTGTTCTTCATGCCTTATGCTGGATCGCGCCGTTTCCTTTCTCCATGCGGCTTACTTCCCTCAACGCCGTACATGGACACTGCAACTTTACCCGTTCCCGTGTCCAAATGGTGCGGCAGCCTAGTCGCAAACCTTCGCGCGTCGCGCCTTCACCGTCGCGCGTCGCGCCTTGTCTTCCATCCGTCTCGCGACGGCAGCCTTGGTCAGCCTGGTCGGCCAGCGTTTCCTCGGCAGCACGGCGACGCTCTCAATCAGATCTTCCAGCCGGCGCAGTGCTTCGTTGCGGTTTCTCTCCAGGCTGCGAAATTCCTGTGCCTTGATGACAATCACGCCATCCTTGCCGATGCGCTGGTCGCTGAGTTTCAAGAGCCGCTCGCGAATCGTCACCGGCAGCGACGAGGCGGCAATATCGAAACGCAAATGCACGGCGTTCGCCACCTTGTTGATGTTCTGTCCGCCGGCGCCTTGCGCACGAATCGCGGTGATTTCGACTTCCTTTGGCAGAACAGCTAAGCGTAAACGCATACGGATTGCGATGACAAGGTGAGTAGATTATTGCGAGTTCTCCCAGTCACGGTTTTCAGCTTGATTTCTGCGGTCGACTGAGTGGTCGTCTGGCTTATCCCGTCATTGGCAAATGGCCCAAGGCGTTTTCAACTTGACAGCTTTCGAGCGTTCGCTTTCCGGAAAAAAGATGAACTGACGTTTCGACCCATACCGACCGTTCAACATTGGACACAAGGCGCCAAAAAACCGTTCCCTTGACGTCATTTCGATGAATTAGCTGGAGTCACTTTTGTCGTTCTGTAGAAGCCTTGCTACCAACCCGGTCCAACCGGTCTGATGAGACGCACCGGCGCCGCGGCCCGAATCGCCATGAAAGAACTCATGGAACAAAATATGATCGCGAAAATTGGGGTCATTTTGCAACTTGGGCTGTTCACCAAATACTGGCCGGTGGCCCGCATCATCCCTGCGGAACAGCCCCGTCAGGCGCAAGGCCAATTCGTCGGCGATTTCTCGGATGGAAAGGAGCGTACCGGAGCCAGTCGGGCACTCGATCTTGAATTCTTCGCCATAATAATCTGCAAAGCGGCGTAGTGAAGTGACTAACAAATAATTGACGGGAAACCAGACGGGGCCACGCCAATTGGAATTGCCACCGAACCGGCCGGATGCTGATTCTGCCGGCTGATATTTCACGTGCAGCGGATGAGTCCGGTACGAAAACACATACGGATTATCCAGGTGCGCTCGTGAAAGGGAGCGTACGCCGTAGTCCGAGAGGAATTCGGATTCGTCCAGCATGCGCTGCAGCAGCCGTTTCATCCGATGGCCGCGCAGCAGCGACAACAGGCGGCGGTTGCCGCGCCCTGGCTCCTGCCAATGCGAAACCAGTGCAGCCAGTTCCGGACGGTACTTCATAAACCATTCCAAGCGCCGCTTGAAATCCGGCAGCTTGTCCAGCAGCTCCGGCTCAATGATTTCCACGGCGAAAAGCGGTATCAATCCGACCATGGATCGCACCTTGAGCGGCACCATTTGCCCGTCCGGAAAGCGCAGCACATCATAGAAAAACTGGTCGTCTTCGTCCCACAGGCCGATGCCCTGATCGCCGATATTGTTCATCGCTTTGGCGATGTAGAGAAAATGCTCGAAGAATTTGGTGGCGATGTCTTCGTAGACGTGATTG
Source organism: Thiobacillaceae bacterium (assembly GCA_035635075.1). Lineage (GTDB taxonomy): Bacteria > Pseudomonadota > Gammaproteobacteria > Burkholderiales > Thiobacillaceae > DASQBT01. Next base: position 6,075 of record DASQBT010000185.1, read on the forward strand.
TGCTGTGCCAGCTCCAGTGCAATTCGCATCAGATTCAGCGAGTACATTGCCATCCAGCCGGTGCAATCGGCCTGATTGATATAGCCGCCCGTCGGCAGCGGAATGCTTCGATCAAACACCCCGATGTTGTCCAGACCCAGAAACCCGCCCTGAAAGACATTATGTCCCTCGGCATCCTTGCGGTTTACCCACCAGGTGAAGTTGAGAAGCAGCTTGTGGAGCATTCGTTCCAGGAACGCGGTATCGCCGGTGCCGCCATTGGCCTCGCGCTCCGTCTTGTACACTTCCCAGGCTGCCCACGCATGCACCGGCGGATTGGCGTCACCGAAGGCCCACTCGTAGGCGGGGATCTGCCCGTTCGGGTGCATATACCATTCTCGGGTCATGAGGATCAGTTGTTCCTTGGCGAACGCCGGATCGATCATGGCTAGGGGGATGCAGTGGAAAGCCAGATCCCATGCCGCGAACCAGGGATACTCCCACTTGTCGGGCATGGAGATGATGTCGGCGTTGTTGAGATGGCGCCAGTCGCTGTTGCGTCCATGCTGCCGCTCCAGCGGCATGGTGGGGTCGCCGTTAAGCCACGCGGAAATGTCGAAATGGTAGAACTGTTTGCTCCAGATCATTCCGGCAAAGGCCTGGCGCTGGATCAGCTTTGCATCGTCATCCATGAGATCGGTCTGCAATTCAGCGTAATATGCATCGGCCTCTGTGCGGCGCAAATTCATGATGGCGTCAAAATCCACGAACGCGGGCTGACTTGGCTCCCTGCTAAGGCGCACGCGGACTTCGACCTTGCCGTAGGCAGGCACACTAAAGCTGAAGTGGCCCGCAGCCTTGGTTCCGGTTTGTTGCGGGTTGACGGCCTGGTGATTGCCGTGGATCACGTATTCATGGAATGCATCCTTGCAATAGCCCTTGTTCTGGCTTCCATACAAGCGCTGCACGTTGGTTTCGTTGTCGCAGAAGAGCAGGGTTGGGGTGCCGTCGAGATAGCAGTAATAGGCACCCAGCTTGGGGTGTTGGATGACGATGCACCCCTGTTCGGCAGCCAACATCTGCGGCTTGGCTGTCTGATGCTCCCAGGACCATTCGTTCCTGAACCAGATCTGCGGCAGGATATGAAGGGGGGCATCCTCAGGGCCCCGATTGTGTGCGGTGATGAGCAGTAGAATATCGTGGACGCCATTCTTGGCATATTCCACAAACACATCGAAGTAACGATCCGCATCGAAGACGCCGGTGTCGATCAATTCAAACTCTGGCATTTCTTTGCCGCGCCGCCGGTTCTCCTCTACCAGCCCAGCATAGGGAAATTCCTGCTGTGGATACTTGTACAGCATCTTCAGATAGGAGTGGGTCGGCGTTGCGTCCAGGTAGTAATAGAGCTCCTTGACGTCCTCCCCGTGGTTGCCTTCGCTATTGGTCAGACCGAACAAGC
>DASQBT010000186.1:0-1676 GCA_035635075.1 Thiobacillaceae bacterium
GAGAATCCATGCCGTCGGCACAGCTCCTTGACCGGCAGCCCCGCTTCGGCCTCCCGCAGAAACCCAATGATCTGCTCTTCCGTAAAACGCTTCTTCATGTCCAATCTCCTTCGTTCATGGGATTGGACTCTAAAGCTAGGCGCTACTCAATCCGGGGGAGGTCGGAGGCACAATACACTTGGAGGTGTCAGATGGGCAAGGAAAGAGGCAGGGTCAATCCGGGCCGTGTTCGGCAACGGTTTAGCCGGGAATTCAAGCTGGAAGCGGTCAGGCTGCTGGAGCAAAGCGGCAAGCCTGCAACCCAGTTGGCGATGGAGCTGGGTATACCCCGAAACCGGCTCTACAAATGGCAGAAGGATCTGGGTGCCAAGGGCGATGCTGCGTTTCGGGGCTCGGGCCGCAAACCGGCCAGTCAGCGAAGCGAGGTTGATCAGCTCAAGGCGGAACTGAAGAAAGTCACCGAGGAGCGTGACATTCTAAAAAAGGCAGCGGCGTACTTTGCCAAGGAACTCGGGTGAAGTACGCCTTTATCAGGCAGCATGAAGATCAATTCAGCACCGTGCGCCTATGCAAGGTGATGCAGGTCTCCCGTAGTGGCTACTACGCCTGGCGCGAACGTCCTGAAGGCGAGCAAGCGACGTCAAGCCGGGAATTGCTCCAGCACATACACCGTGTTCACAGGCAGTCACGGCAAGCCTATGGCGCGAAGAAGACCTGGCTGGAATTGAACACCCAGGGGATTGCCTGCAGCAAACATCGGGTAGCGCTGCTGCGCAAACAGGCCGGGATCGAAGCGCGCCGCAAGCGCCGCTTCCGCCTGACGGTGGAGAACCATGCCACCGCGCCGGCCGCGCCCAACCTGGTGCAACGGCACTTCAGGGTGGACGGACCCGACCGCATCTGGGTGGGCGACATGACCTTTATCCGCACCCGCCAAGGCTGGCTGCATCTGGCCATCCTGCTGGACTTGTTCTCGCGCAGGGTGGTCGGCTGGTCAATGAGCGAGAAGCCTGACTTGGCCCTGGTGTTGAACGCATTGAACATGGCCCTGGAACAGCGGCAGCCACAACCCGGCCTGATTCACCACACCGACCAAGGGCCGATTTATGCGGCCCGGGCTTATCGTGAACGGATGCAGGAGCAAGGTTTAACGCCAAGCATGAGCGCAAAGGGTAATGCGTACGATAATGCGGTGGCGGAGAGCTTCTTTGGCAACCTGAAGAACGAGCTGGTGCACCACAGCGATTTCGTAAGCCGCGACGCGGCACGTGCGGAGATATTCGACTACATCGAGCTGTTCTACAACCGCAGCCGCATGCACCAGTCGCTGGGCTATGTCAGCCCCGTGCACTTCGAGCAGCTGAATGGTAGTACTTGATAGGGTGTCCGAGAAAGCCGGGTCAATTCAGGCTCACAATATTTCCTTCATTCCGGGTTGCATTCATAAGTCTCGCTGGGAGCACATCACGTTCACCTCAGCGTAGTCGTCTTCACCGCCACATCAAACCGCAAATCGCTCTCCGCCTCCCCGCGCCCGGCCAGTTTGCTTCTGCCTATCCATAGCCAACTCCGGCCGTCGCTGCTGCGCGCATATTGGAACTTGCGCTTGAGGCTGGCGCCGATGCGCGGGACTTCCTCTTCCTCAAGCACCAGCGTGTCGTTGGGGTCCATGGGCT
>DASQBT010000187.1:0-3055 GCA_035635075.1 Thiobacillaceae bacterium
CGAATTTCCTCACCCCATGGATCTGCGCGGCGCGGGCGGTGACCAGCGTGCCCATGATATTGTTGCGCGCTGCCTGCCAGGCGTTTTCATGTTCCATAAGCGGCACATGCTTGTAAGCAGCCGCATGAAAAACAATCGCGGGCCGAAAGGTTTGCATGACTTGTTCCATCACCCTTTTTTCTTTGACGTCAGCGATGACAAAGCGGCAATCCAGTTCTGGATGAGTGCGGGCAAATTCCTGTTCTATCTGGTACAGAGCAAACTCACTGTGGTCCAGCAGCACCAGACGGACGGGGCCGAATCGGGCCAGCTGGCGGGCCAGTTCGGAACCGATCGAACCGCCCGAGCCGGTGACCAGTACGGTCTGGTCGCGTATCAACTGATTTAGCCCAGACTCGTCCAGTTTGACCGGGTCCCGGCCCAGCAGGTCATCCAGTTCGATCTTGCGCAGGCTGGACACGCTCACCCGTCCACTCACCAGGTCCGCGATGGCCGGCACCGTCAGTACGGTGAGTCCGGCAGCGCTGCATAATTCGACTGCGTGCTTGCGCACGCTATGGGTTGCGCCAGGCATGGCGATTACCACGTGAGTGACGCCAAGCGCTTCGGCATGCCGGCTCACGGTAGCAATCGGTCCCAGTACGGGAAACCCGTGGATGTCGCGCCCCTGCTTGCGCGGCGCATCATCCAGCAGGCCCACCACTCGCCATTCCGTGCTCCTGGCAAGTTCACGCACCAGGCCTTCTGCGGCGTTGCCGGCGCCAAGCACCAGCAGAGGTTCCCGCTCGGAAAACAGCGACAGGCTCATGCGATGCTCCTTCCAGGCCCGGTAAACAAGGCGGTTTCCGCCCATGATAAAGACGAGCAGCATGGGATAAAGCAGGAGCACGGACCGGGGCACCACGGCGGCCGGCTTCACCATTACCAGAACCAGAGCGATGAACAAAGTGTTGGCGAAGGTGGCGAGCACAATGCGCTTGAGATCGGTCAGGCTGGCAAATCGCCAGATGCCGCGGTACAGGCCGAAGCGCCAGAACAACATCATTTGCAACGGCAGGACCCAAACCAGGTGAGTCAGAGCATAGGTCAGGAACGCTTCCGGCAGATTCAGATTGAAGCGCAACCAGTATGCGGCGAGCCAAGCGATTGCCGCGGCTGCGGCGTCATGAAGAATCGCGGTGAAGATGCGCGGATTAAAGCTCATGGCCGTGCTGTCTTCTCCAGATAGCGTCCACTGCCAACCCAAGCAGGATATAGACAATTGCCCAGGCTAGCGTCAGTTCTATCCAAGCTTCCCGTTGGTTGCGCAAGACCCAAAGCGCACTTGCGGCCACAGCCGCCATCAGGCCATATTCCACCATTGCGAGTTGGCGGTGCGTGAGGCCCAGCCGCACCAACCGCTGGTAATAGTGGGATTTGTGTGCCTGCCAGATTTTTGCCCGGCGCAAGCCGCGGCGCAGCAGGGTGGCGCTTGCATCGAATAGGAAGGGAGAAAAAATCAGCAAAGGAAACCAGGCTGGCCAGACTCCTTCCTTCCATCCCAGCGTACCGAGTGCTCCTGCAAGGAAGCCCAGTGGAATCGATCCGGCGTCGCCCATGAACACCCGGGCCGGCGGAAAGTTGAATAGCAGAAAACCCAGGGAGGCCGAGGCGATCGTCCAGCTAACCACGGCCATATTCATTGCGCCCCCCAGCCAGGCGGCCAGGCCATATGCTCCGAAGCCGAACAGGGCCATGCCCCCTGCGAGCCCGTCTGCACCATCCATGAAGTTGTAGAGATTGGTCATCCACACCAGCAGCAGCCAAAGCGCCAGGTTTGTTCCCCAAGACTGATCAATTTTGAAATGCAGGAATACTCCTGCCGCAAGGGCATGGACCAGAAGCCGGATGCGGGCGCTTAAATCCAGATAGTCGTCAGCCAGCGAGACCACGGAGAGCGCCAACGACAGGGACAACAGCAGGCCGTATCCTGGCACGGAAGCCCAAAGCAAAACAGGCACCACACCCATCAGCATGGCCAGGCCCCCGATCCTCGGGGTTGGATTCACGTGCAGCGAACGGGCATTGGGCCGGTCAAACGGGACCCAGTCCGCCTTCTTCAGCAGGATGAACAGACTTAGCACGGTGAGAATGCCCGCACCCAACAGAGGCAAGACAAATTCCGACATGGCCGCCATTTTACCGGCCTCAGGGGCACAGGCCTCTTGCCTCGGCAAACTCGGTCATTTTCCTGATCTGCAACAACACCACTTTTTGTTCGTCGAAATGTTCGAGGGCGCGCGCGCGTCCCGCCTGACCCAGTCGTTTCGCCCAGTCGGGATCGACCATGAGCCGTTCCATGCCACGGGCCAACGCGCTGGCGTCTCTGGCGGCCACCAGCAAGCCCGTGGCTTCTGCAATCACCTCTTCTCTTGAGCCGCGAATATTGGTGGCCAATACAGCGCGCCCCATCATCATGGCCTCGATGATGGTGCGGGGCATACCCTCGCGCCAGGAAGGCAGGCAGAACACGTCCATCGCGCTCATCAGGTGCGGTATATCCCGGCGCAGGCCCAAAGCGAGTAATCGCGGTCCCAGCGCGGCTCGCGCGGTTTCCAGTTCATGGTCAATTGCAGGGGCATGGTCGCTGGCCAGCCTGTCACCCACCAGCAGAAACCAGGCCTGTGGGTACAGCGGCGCCAGCTTTTTCGCGGCATGGAGAAATTCGCCTACGCCTTTTTCCTCAACCAGTCGGCCGACAAAGCCAATGACAAAAGCATCCTGCGGAACGCCGAGCTGCTTGCGCACGGCTTGCCGGTCATATTCCTGCGGGTTGAATTTCCCGCTGTCTACTCCGTTGCCGATGGCGAAAACCTTTTCCCGGGGCGCGATTCCTTCCGCAATCGCCGTTTCCGCATCCTCGGCACTTTGCGAGAACAGCAGGTCTGTGAAGCGCCCGGCATACCGCTCCAGTGCCACAAACAGCTTGCGCTTCCAGCCCGGCATGCCCTCGTGAAAATAGAAACCATGCGCGGTATAGACGACCAGAGGGATTGCGGTCAGGCGGGCGGCAATG
>DASQBT010000188.1:0-4808 GCA_035635075.1 Thiobacillaceae bacterium
TTCACTTCGACAATTCGCTCAAGGCGGCCGTTGATAAGCTTCATCTGGTGCACGCCCAGGCCGATGACACCGAGCAGGAGAATCAATGCCACGCCAAACCCCACCCCGAGGTTGAAAGCCAGCTTGCGGGACGGGCTGAGAGCGCCGCGGATCAGGCTCATTGAGGCTCAGTCTGGAAAGGCGGGCGGGTTTCCAGCCTAAGGCTGGTTCGCCACGAACAAGGTTGGAACAATACGGCGGGCGCCGGCATAGCGCTTGGACCAGTATGGCTCGTGCAGGCTGGAAATCATCACATTGCCGGTGCTGCTGCTGGAAGCATGAACAAACCGGTCTTCACCCAGGTAGATTCCGACATGTGAAAAAGGCCGCTCCAGGGTATTGAAAAACACCAGGTCGCCGGATCGCAGGTCGCCGACTTCCACCGCCTCGCCTTCCCGGCTCATGTCAATAGCACTGTGCGGCAACTCAGTCCGAAAAATCTGCATGAACACATGACGGACAAAGCCGCTGCAATCCAAGCCATCTGCCGGGTTGGCTCCAGCGAACTGATAGGGAGTGCCTACCAGACTGGCGGCATACATGAACAAATCGTCCGGGCCCTGAGGCTCAATGCCAGCCGCCCAGGAGGGCCCGGCAGTCAGCAGGATCGACAGCAGTGCTAGCAGTTTTTTTTGCCCGGGCATGCTTTATTTTCCGTGTCTGGCGGGATGGTCGCCTATATTGGTAGCAAGGAATTCAATTCTAGCGCGTGAATTGGATGGAATCTTAAAGCGTTACTTAAGGAGTGGGAAATGGAAACTGAAGACCTGAAGGAGACGGTGGCGGAAGTGATTGCAGACGAGGCGCCGAAGGCAACGCCTGAAACGCCTGACTTGCATGAACGCGTCAAGGCTGCCACGGTTGCTGCCCTGCGTGACGGGAAAATTTCCGTGGATGAACTGCGCAGCATCGGACGCTCACTGACGGAGGGAATTTCCCTGGGGCTAAGCCGGCGCAGCGGCAGTGTAAAGGAAAGCCTCAGCGCGGCAGTATCGGGTCTGGGTCAGGCTTACGGTGAGGTAAGCGAGCGGATGAGCTTGACCTTCAAGGAGAGCCTTGAGCGAGGCAAGAGCTTCAAGGACGAAGACCTGAAGGAGCCGCTGGAGCGCCTGAAAACCTTGCAAGACGAATTTCGCACCATCGTCAGGGATCTGACCGACAAATCGGGACAGCATTTGAAGGGCGAATGGCACGAGGTGGCGGACCACATTGGCAAGGTGGGTTCGGACATAGGCGTTCGCATGCGCGAAAGCGTTGAAAGCCTCTACAATCGCCTGCATGGGGAGACGCGCGAGGCCCGCGAAGCGGTCAGAGGTGCGCTTGGCGAGAGCGGCAGCCGGGTTTCGGATGCGGCCAGCGGCCTGATGGCTGGCGTTTCGGAAGTGTTGAAGAGGACCGACAAGGATACGCCGCCGCCAGCGGCGTAAACACAAAAGATGGGGGCTGCGGCCCCCATTTTCAGGAAGAAGAAAAAACACGCATGCTATGGGAAACCATTTCGGTTGTTCGGGATCTGCACCGGCTGCATGAGATTGCCAGTATTCTGATTCGCTATGGCTGGGGCGACATGGTTCGCCTTCTGGGCATGGCCAATATTCTGGAACGGACCGGACGCCTGCTGCACTGGAAAAGCAATAGCGAGATCACCCAGCTGCCCGCGCCGGTCCGCATTCGCCGGGCGCTGGAAGAACTGGGGCCGACCTTTGTCAAGTTTGGTCAGTTGCTGGCTACCCGGGTGGACATGTTTCCACCCAGCTGGATTGAGGAGTTCGAAAGGCTGCACAGCAAGGTGCCAGCGGTCGCGTATGAGGAAGTACGGCCCGCTCTGGTGCAGGCCTGCAATGGCGAGCCGGAAGAAGTATTCGCGCAGTTTGATTCCACGGTGATTGCGGCGGCCTCCATCGCGCAGGTTTATCGCGCGGTGCACAAGGACGGCACCGCCCTGGTAGTGAAGGTGCGGCGTCCCGGGATAGAACACAAGATCGACGCCGATCTGCGCATCATGGAACATTTCGCTCATCTGCTGGAGAGCGAGGTGCCCGACATGCGGCGCTACCAGCCGGTGCAGATGGCCGCCCAGTTTCGCCGTTCCCTGCGGCGCGAACTGGATATGGTGAAGGAAGCAAGGAACATCGAGCAGTTCTCGCGCCATTTTGCCGACGACCCCAACGTCCATATTCCCAAGGTGTACTGGGAATACTGCACCGACCGCGTCAATGTTCAGGAAGAAATCCGCGGTGTGTCGGGTGTAGACGATGCAATGCTGCGCGCTCACGATCTCGATCCACCGACGCTGGCAGCGCGCGGCGCCGATGTGGTGTTGAAGATGGTGATGGTCCATGGCTTCTTTCACGCCGACCCCCACCCGGGCAACGTGATCTTCCTGCCCGGAAACCGCATTGGGCTGATCGATTTCGGCATGGTGGGGCGGCTGACCGAACCCCGCAGAATCCAGATTGTGAACTTGCTGCATGCGCTCACCCTCAAGGACGAGGAAGGCATGCTTGAAGTGCTGCTGGACTGGGCGGGAGATTCGGAAACCAACGAAAGCCGGCTGGCCTCCGACGTCTCGGAGCTGGTTTACAGCTATGACGACCTGCGGTTAAAGGACGTGAAGCTGGGAAATCTGCTGATGGATATCTCCAGCCTGATACGGGAAAACCACTTGGTGCTGCCGGCCGACCTGACGCTGCTGTTCAAGACTCTGATCACCCTGGAAGGCCTGGGACAGCAGCTAAATCCGCTGTTCCACATGCTGGACCACGTCACCCCTTTCGTGGAGCAGGTCTTTCTCGATCGCTACCTGCCTGCAACGCTCGTCAAGCGCGGGCGCAAGAGCCTGCGCGAACTGGGTGAGGTGCTGGTCGGTTTGCCGCGCGACTTTGCCCGGCTGATCCGCGAAGCCCGCCGCGGCAGGATACGCATCGATCTGGACCTCAGACGTCTGGATCATTTCGGTCAGCAACTCGACCGCTCAAGCAATCGCCTAACCATGGGCATCCTGACTGCCTCGCTGGTGATTGGTTCCTCCATCATCCTGACCGTAAAAGGTGGGCCGGAGCTGTTCGGCCTGCCCCTGTTCGGCCTGCTGGGCTTCATCATTGCCTTCTTCAATAGCATCTGGATCATCCTTTCCATCTGGCGCTCTGGCAAACACTGAGCGCAGCCTGAAACGAAATCCCTGCATGATTGAGGCGCTGGTCCGGCCCAGCGTGGCCTATGTCCGACGAAGGCCGACGAAGACTTCTTTTCGCGCTGCCGTGGCGTTTTTCACTTGACACATTGAAGCGCTACCTGGCTGCCGACGCTACTGACTGCACAGCTCATTACTCCGCACTGACAATGGCCGATGCGGATAGGCGGTGCGGGTGGGGTGTTATGCGGGTCAGTAAGCGTTGTTACCTCTGAGCATACGCAAGGCCCCGGCGTGGTCTGCGGAAACATTGGGTTTGCTGCGGCCGAATCGCGCACAAAGAAACCGGCAATCGAGCAGGTGGTCAGCAAGCCACCGAGCATCACCAAGCGGGTAAATCGGGTCATCTGCTTCCTCCTATGCGATGGAATGGCCTATTCAGGATAGGCGCAATCCAATGCCAGGAACAGGAAAATCTCGGCCTGCGCCGCTGGCGGCAATGCGGGACCCGACGTTTGCAGAAGCCGCAGCGCAAGACTCTGAATTGCAGGACTTTCAACGCGAAATATGATCGCGCTGACACCGATGGAAAAAGCCGATCAATTGGCTATAACCCAACTAGCACTCAGACGATTGCGTCTGAGTATCCGCAAACCGTTACGGGAGAAACATGATGGCCAAAAAGAAGACCCAGTTGGGTGACATCCACATGTGTGTCGATCGCATCTTGACTGGCGATCAGAAGATTCGCGCTATGCAACTCTCCATTGCCGAGAACAAGAAGAACCAACCGAAGGTAAAGCGACTGCCTGGGGTATCCGCACACCCCCTGAAAATGGCCTTGCAAGCCGGGAAGATTTGGGCGGATGGCCGCCTGCTCAAAATCTGCTTCCTGGATGGCTCGACAACACAAAGGCAGCGTGTAATCGAGCACGCTTCAAGATGGTTGAAATATGCCAACGTCAAATTTGACTTTGCTGCCACGCGCGCGGCATCTGATCTTCGCATCTCATTTCAGGCGGACTCCGGCTCGTGGTCTTATATCGGCACCGACAACCTCGGCATCCCCAAGAACCAGCCTACCATGAACTTCGGCTGGCTCAAGGATGACACGGATGACACGGAATACAACCGTGTCGTCGTGCATGAGTTCGGCCATGCGCTCGGCTGCATTCACGAACACCAGAATCCCAAGGGCGGCATAAAGTGGAACGAAGCTGCGGTATACCAATATTTTGGCGGGCCCCCCAACAATTGGTCGAAGGAGGAAACGTATTCCAATGTGATACAAAAGTATTCCATCGATCAGTTGAACGCGTCCAAGTTTGACGCCAAATCCATCATGCTTTATTCCTTTCCGGGGGCGCTGATTGTGGGTGGGAAAGGCACGCCATCGAACACCCAGTTGTCCCGTGGAGACAAGGTTTTTATCAAGAAGATGTATCCCAAGTAGGTCTCGCTCCAGGGCTTACGCGGGAGGAAGGCCAGATTTCTGCGCGGGGCGAATCTTGCCTCCCCTTGGCCAAACGCCAAGTCCCGTTTGATCCATTGGCTTGTGGTGGGACGGGACGGCGGCTAGTCGGGCAATGTCACGCCGCGCGCCTTGGCACGTTCCTGCATCTGCTTGCGATTTTCA
>DASQBT010000189.1:0-6384 GCA_035635075.1 Thiobacillaceae bacterium
CAGGTGCGCCGCTTCCTCTGTGCGGTCGCTGGAACTGCGGGCATTAACCGCACAAGCCAATGAATTGGCGCCCCGAACACGAATCGAACGTGTGACCTACCCCTTAGGAGGGGGTTGCTCTATCCACTGAGCTACCGGGGCATGCTGCTGATGGCAGGCCAGCATTTTAAGGGATTTTTCACGGCAAGATCTTCTGTCACCCCTATTTGCTGCAAAGCTTAAAATACGTCGATGAAGATTGCACTCCTGATCCTGCTTGTAGGTGCGCTGGCCGTATGGATCTATCTTGGCTTGCGGCCCGGCCATATCCCGCAGCCCGGGCAGCTTGCGCCGGAATTCCAACTGCCGGACCAAAATAAAATCATGCGCTCTCTGGCGGATTTTTCCGGACGCTGGAGAGTGCTGTATTTCTACCCCAAGGATGACACACCCGGATGCACTCAGGAGGCGTGCCGGTTCCGCGATGATTTTGCCGCACTGAGCGCATTGGGCGCAGTAGTAATTGGCATCAGCGTGGATACGCCCGCTTCCCACGCTCGTTTTGCCGGCAAGTATCAGCTGCCGTTTTACCTCTTGGCTGATGAAACGGGCGCAGCTACGCGGGCCTACGGCGCGTTAATGAATTTTGGCTTGCTCCGTATGGCGCGGCGCTATACTTTCATCATTGATCCGGCGGGGCGGATCGCCAAGGTTTATGCGGCTGTCGACCCGGCGAGCCACTCGCGGGAGGTGATCGGAGAGTTACGCAGGCTCACGGAAATGCGTAAAAAGGATTAAGGGTGCGACATCCTTCGCAGGGAGAGAACCGATGATCCGGACTTCTTAGCCTTGCGCCGCCGCCTATTGGGGTAAAGGGGATTGATGCAGTGCCTGCGCTATCAAGACTCCTGCGCAACACCCGTTAATAACTGGTGACCATGGTTTGGGACTGAATCTGGTTTCATCAGCACCCCGCATCGCGTAATCTGGAGCCGAACGCTTGGATATGTCCCTGCAGCGAAATACTTCGCTCTACCTGACGTGCGGCACCTTTATGATCCTGATGGGTCTGATTGTGGCGCAGGCAATCCACGGCGTCATGCAGCTGCGCCGGATTCAGCAGAACATGGAGAATGTGGTTGCCCTCCATGAACACAAGATCGATATCGTGACGCGCACTCAGGTAGCCGCCCACATGCGCGCAGATCGCCTGTACCGCATGGTGCTTGAGAAAGACCCATTTGAGCAGGATGCCCTGTGGATGGAGTTCTTGCGCGCAGGCTATCTTGTAGGCAGCGGACGCAATCAACTCAAAGACCTGGGATTCAGCCCCGAGGAGCAGGCCGAGTTCAATGCGCAGTCCGAACTCATCCGGAACATCGAGCCCGCTCAGGAGCAAGTCGTCAATCTGCTCAAAGCCAACAGGCGCGCTGAAGCGGAGGCGCTGATGATCAAGGACATCATCCCCCTGCAGCAGTCCTTCAATGAGCACCTGGCGATTCTGCGCAGCATTTACCAGGAAGCCAATCTGGCCTCCCTGCACGGCGCCCGGGAAACCTACCGGCGGAATCTGCTTTTGACCATCAGCGCAGGCCTGATTGCGGTCATGCTGGGCACGATCATCGGCATCCTCACCTTGAAGCAGTTGGCATCCCAGCAACGACGCATCAGACAGCAAGTGGATGAACTGGAACGCTCGCGCGAGGCGCTGGAGGAAGAAGCCACCCATGATCCGCTCACCGGACTGGCCAACCGGCGCTTGTTTTACGACCGGCTGCAGCAGGGGGTGCGCCATGCCAAACGGTATCGCAGCAATCTTGGCATTCTGTTTCTGGACATGGACCGCTTCAAGGAGATCAATGACCGCCACGGCCACCACGTAGGCGATGCGGTGTTGACCGAAGTGGCCAAGAGAATTGTCAACAGTGTGCGGGAATCAGACACGGTGGCCCGGCTCGGCGGCGATGAGTTCGCCGTGCTGCTGGAAAACGTCGGCGGCCGCAATGACTGCATGTCTGCGGCCTTGAAGATTGAAGAGGCCCTGGGCATGGGCGCAAGTTTCTACGGCCTGGAACTGGAGCTGTCCGCGAGTATCGGCCAGGCCCTGTACCCGGATGATGGCCAGGAGGAGGATGAGTTGATCCGCGCCGCGGATGCGGCCATGTACCGGGTGAAACACGGCGAACTCAGCAGGCGCCAGCAGCGCTTCCTATTTGGCAACTGAACCTGCTTCGCGCCTGGCCTTTCCGCTCCATATCCACACGTACTGAATCCCCGAGGCCAGGGTCGTGGCGAACACCAGGACAAACATGGGTAGCAGCCACTGCTCGCCCGGCAGCAATGCCGCGGCGTGGCCCAGCACCAGTGTCAGCATTGCGAATTCAACAAAGGTATAGGTCTTGCCCAGCAAGGTAGGCTGAATTTCCAGATGCCCCGCTATGCCCTTGTATGCCAGCGCCCCCAGCACCACCACTGCATCCCGGATCACGATCGCCAGGGCTACCCATACCGGCACCTGGTCCAGCGCGGTCAGCACGATCAGCACCCCCAGACCCAGGGCCTTGTCAGTGACCGTATCCAAGGCAGCGCCCAGGGCCGTGGTCTGATTGAGCCGGCGGGCCAGCCAGCCATCGATCCCATCGGTCAGGGCTGCTGCCAGAAACAGCCAGAATGCCGCTTGCCAATTGCTTTCGAGCATGAACCAGACGACGCCCGGCGCCGCCAGCAGGCGCAGGCCGGTAAACAGGTTGGGCAGGTTCAGGTTATTCATCGCAAGACAAGCGGTCGAATCACAGAGGCACGGAGCAACGACGGCAAATCGAGACATTGCAGGCTCAAACGCCTTGGCTGCCAAGTGGACACAAATCGCTCGCCCATTGATTGGTCTGTACCTCAGTGTCTCTGTGGCGAACGAACTGACGATTTTCGCCGATATGCTGAACTTAGCCAGCTAGCTTTACCGCGTCAAGCGGGCAGCGATTGCCAGATTTTTTCCAGGCGTTTCACCGAAACGGGATAGGGGGTTTTCAGTTCCTGGGCAAACAGGGAGACCCGCAACTCTTCCAGTTGCCAGCGGAACTCGGCGAGTTTCCCGTCCACCTGGCCGCGCTTCCGCTGCTGCTCTACGCGCTCGAAATAACGCTTCTCCAGCGCCTGGACCATGGCCATATGGCGCGGGTCGCGCTCGCCGGCATTGGGCAGTTTTTCCAGCCTTCGTGCGATCCCACCCAGGTAGCGAATCAAGTCCTTCCAGCGGGGCCAGGGAAGCTGAGGGATGAAGCCTGGGTAAACCAGGCGCGCCAAATGCTCGCGCTCATCGCGCCAGACTTGGGGAAAGGCCGGCTTCGCATTGAGCTGCTGCAGCAGGCTGTGGTGAAGATCAAGCACCTCCTGCAGATCGCGCAGCAAGCTCTGGCAGACGACCGCTATGCGTGGCCTGGCCCTTTCCTTCTGCTTGCCGAATTCCTTCTCGCTGCGCGGCGGATCATCGTCCCCCAGCAAGGCACGGTCGGCGATGGCATCAAGCAGATCCGCCTGAAGCTGGTCACTGCTGCCAAGACTGCGGTACTTGAGGACCAGCGCGGTTTGCCGGCCAAGGTCTTTTTCCAACTGCTTGAACTGCGCAGCGAGCGCGAAACGAAGCAGGCGAATGACGCCTTTGCGGCTTTCGCGCAGCGCTTCACTTGCAGCATCCAGCAATAGCAGAGATACGGACTCGCCTTCATCCATCAGCGTTGGATATCCCACATGCTCCTGACCTTTGCGGCTGAATTTCACCGTCGCGGGCAGATCGCCGAAATCCCATAGCGTAATGTGTTGGCGCTCGAAGCCGGACCCTCCATCCTGCGACCTGCCGTAGGTGAGCCGGGCCGTGTCCCCCAGTTGCAGGCGCAGCTGAGCCAGATCGCGGCCGACGGCTAGTTCCTGCCCCGCATCGTCAACCACCCGCAAATTCATCAGCAGATGCGCCGGCAATTCAGCACCCCACTCTTCCCCTTTCACCACCAGCTTGAAGCGGCGCTGAACATAGGCGCTCAAAGCTTGCGTTAGTTTTTGTTCACCCGGCCGGGCTTCGGTCAGAAAGGCGGTGACATGATCCACGATGGGGATCAGCTGGCGGCGCTTGTCCTTGGGCAATCCCTTGATCAGCGCGGTCAGCTTGTCGCGGATCATGCCCGGCACCAGCCAGTCCACCTGGGCTTCATCGATGCGATTGAGAAGATAGAGCGGCAGCGTCAGGGTCACGCCATCAAGCGGATGCCCCGGTTCGAAACGGTATTTCAGCGGGCACTCGACGCCGTCCACGCTGATTGTCCCGGGAAACAGGCTGGCCTCGGGCGCGAAGCTTTCACCAAGAGTATCTTCACGCGTGAGCATCAACGTCGTGGGCCGGGCCGGGTCGCTCTTCAGCCACTTTTCCAGCGCCGGGCCGCTGGTCATGTCTTGCGGAATGCGTGCATCGAACGCCCGGAACATGCGTTCCTCATCCAGCAACAGGCCGGACTTGCGCGCCTTGTTTTCCAACTCACGGATTTCTTCCACCAATCGCCGGTTGTGCCGGAACCACTCGTCCTGGCTGTCGTATTCCCCGCTCACCAGGGCGCCGCGGATGAACAACTCGCGCGCGAGGACCGGGTCAATGGAAGCGTAATGCACCCGCCGCCTGGGCACCACCGTCACCCCATAGAGGCTGGCCCTCTCAAATCCCAGCACGCGCGCGGATTTTCGGTCCCAGTGCGGCTCGGTGTAGGTCTTCTGCAGCAGGTGACGGCCAGCCTCCTCGATCCACTCGGGCCGAACCTCCGCCGCCATGCGGCCCATAAGCCGGCCGGTGTCGGTCAACTCCGCGACCACCACCCACTTGGGCCCCTTTTTCGCCAATACAGAGGCGGGGTGAAGGCCGAATTTGATGCCGCGTGCGCCGTCGTAGCCGCCCTCTCCCGGCTTGCGCGCCTTGGCATCCTCGGAGCGAAACCCGATGTTGCCCAGAAGGCCGCTGAGCAAGGCCTGATGAATGGCGTCGTAGCCGCCCGGTTTCTCGTTCGGCTTGAGGCCCATTTCCACCAGCTGGCTGTGAATCTGGCCGTGCACCTCACGCCACTCCCGCATCCGGCGTTGCGAAAGAAAATGTTCCGCCAGTGTGTCCCCAAGTTGGCGATTGGATTTCTTGTGGCGGATCGCGTCATCGAAGAACTGCCAAAGCTTGAGCACGCCGATGAAATCCGATCGCTCGTCCTGGAACACTTTGTGTTTCTCGTCCGCGCTGCCCGCCTTCTCCTGCGGGCGCTCGCGCGGATCCTGCACCGCCAGGAAGGAAGCGATAACCAGCAGCTCGCTCAAACAGCGCAGCCGGTCCGCGGCGAGCAGCATGCGGCCGATGCGCGGGTCGAGCGGCAGCCTGGCAAGATGGCGACCGATGTCGGTCAGCTCGCTGCGCTCATCCAGGGCATGCAACTCGGCGAGCAGCTGATAGCCGTCCTGGATCAAGCGGCCGTGGGGCGGATCGATGAAGGGAAACTCTTCCACTCGCCCCAGACCCAGCGACTTCATGCGCAGGATGACGCCGGCGAGGCTCGAGCGCAGCAGTTCGGGATCGGTGTAGGGGGGGCGGCTGCGGTAATCGTCCTCGTCGTAGAGTCGGATGCACACCCCCGCCTCCACCCGCCCGCAGCGGCCCGCGCGCTGGTTGGCCGAAGCCTGCGAGATCTTCTCGATCAGTAACTGTTCGACCTTGTTGCGCGGTGCGTAGCGCTTGACCCGGGCGACCCCGGTATCGATGACGTAGCGGATGCCGGGCACGGTGAGCGAGGTTTCCGCCACATTGGTGGAGAGCACAATGCGGCGCGCATTGCCAGGCTTGAAGATGCGGTCCTGTTCTTCCACTGACAGGCGGGCGTAGAGCGGCAATATCTCGGTCTGCGGCGGGTGGTGTTTGCGCAACGCCTCGGCGGCATCGCGGATTTCCCGTTCGCCGGGCAAAAAGATCAGGGTGTCACCCCAACCGATGTTGGCCAGCTCGTCGGTGGCTTCCAGTATGGCGGCGGTGAGATCGGCTTCGTCCTTGACGCTTTTTCCCTTTCGCCCAGCGGAAGCGGGGCCGTGGGTGAGGCGGAGCGGCTCCTCCCTTGTCACCGGTCGCCAGCGTATCTCAACCGGATACATTCTGCCTGACACCTCCAGCACCGGCGCGTGGGAAAAGTGGGCGGAGAACTTTTCCGCGTCTATGGTGGCGGAGGTGATGACCAGCTTGAGCTCCGGTCGCCACATGATCAACTCGCGCATATAGCCCAGGATGAAATCGATGTTGAGGCTGCGTTCATGGGCCTCGTCGATGACGATGCAGGAATAAGCGGATAACCGCGGGTCGCCCTGACTCTCCGCCAGCAGAATGCCGTCAGTCATGAA
>DASQBT010000190.1:0-5661 GCA_035635075.1 Thiobacillaceae bacterium
GTAGATATTGTGCGCAAGGTCGCGATTATCCTCGACGAGCAGAATATTCATTGAAAGTCTTCATGAGAGAAATTAGATGATTTCACTTCCAAATTAGATTGTGGTGCGCACCAATCTCGAACCTGAGAATTTCGAATTGAAACACTAGTTTAATATGAGTTTACGTTCCTACAGCCGGGCATCCTTCAGGCTCGGAATCTTGCATGATCCGATGGGTGCAACTGCTGCTGGGACCTGTGTGGCGCCTTCTCGTCTTCTTTCGCAATTCGCGTCTGGCTTCCTGATCAAACCCTGCCGCCACCATCTTCGCCCCGCAACCCGTCCTATGTCGTCCAGAGAGCGTGACACCCAAAGAGACGATTCAGTGAAGAACGCCCGCTGACTCCTATCCATTGGTGAAAATTCCGGGGCCCCATGATCACCCGCAGCCGAAGGCCTTTTGGGATAGTGGCAGTCCACCCAGATGGCTTGATTTAGACAGGCTGCCCCGTTAATCTCCAAGCCATCTGGGGTGCACCAGGTGGAGATCGAGCCTATGACATGGCGGGTGTTCTACTCATACTCACACAAGGATGCTGAACTGCGTGAGCGGCTCGGAACTTATCTTGCCCCGCTTAGGCAACAGCAGAAAATCACCGACTGGCATGATCGCAAGATCCAGCCGGGCGCCAATTGGGAAACTGAAATCACTTCCCAGCTCGACTCCGCGGAGTTGATCTTGCTCCTGGTCAGCGCAGATTTCCTGGCCTCTGAATACTGCTTCGGGGTCGAAATGGAAAAGGCGCTGGCGCGCCTGAAGCGCGGCGAAGTGAAGGTTGTCCCGATCCTGCTCAAACCCTGCCTGTGGGAAGAATCGCGCTTCAGCGAACTCCAGATTATTCCCCGCGATGGGAAGGCGATCGCGTCCTGTCCATCGGTCGACGAAGCGTTGGCTGGCGTGGCGAGCGAGATCAGAACGCTGGTTTCCGAGGCCCCTTCTTCGCTAGTGAAGCCGCCCGAAGGACCTGGGCAGCGGCATCCATTTGATTTGTCGCTTGACCTCGTGCGCGCCCAGGTGCGGTCCTACGCGCACCTGTACGAAAAAACGCGCCAGCGCATGCCCCCGTCCAATGACCGGACGCGGCGCATGGACGAGATATTCCAGAACATGCGGAATCTCGCCACGGCCTCGTATCCGGTGCTCGATGAGCTGACCCGCAGTCCTTCCCCCGGGAGAGCGTTTGGCTGCGGTCGCAATTCTTCAGGTGTTTGCGGATGAGCAATATCTTCCGTTCCTGGTGAGGCTGGTTGGCTCGGAGAAACCGTTCGTGGGATATAACGCGGCACGGGCGCTGCGCTTTGCCGTGGCATCCCTCGACCCGCATGCGTATCCACAACTACAGGATGCAATACGCGAGGCGCAGGTCGCGCTGGGCTCAGCCAGTGTCGGATCCGATTCCGACCGTCTGACCATACTTCGCGATGCCCAGGCGGAGCTTGCGGATACCATCAAGACCCTGTCGGCGCCGGCTGAAAATTTTGACTGAACGCGCCTCTGGTGTTGCGACTAATGCTAGGGCAATAGCGCCTGCACGGCTAGAAATAGTGGTGGCGGCGGCGACGCTTACGGAGCGGCTCAGGCTTTTGCTTTAGTCAGACTGATTGCGCAGAGAGCATTGCTCTCGAAATGCCACACTGCTTGTTCGTATCCATACGATCAGATACCAGCTCAGTTGACATCCTGTTTTGGGGAGAGAGCGTAAATTCTCTTGCCCGCGTAGGGCTGGCCGGTCGATTTCCGGGTATAAGTAGAACTCTCTTGAACTCAATGTCATGAAGGAGCAAGCATGGGACTTCTGGATTCGATACTCGGCGGCGCGACCGGCAACGCACAACAGCAGGAGGGCATGGGCACCAAAGGCGCACTGATGATGGCGCTGCTCTCCATGATGATGAACAAGGGCGCCAGTGCAAGCCAGGGCAGTGGCGGGCTGGGCAATATCCTTGGCAGCCTGACAGGGGGAAGCGGTCAAGGCGGTGGAGGCCTGGGCAGCATTCTCGGCGGCCTATTCGGCGGCGGCAACCAAGCTGGCGCCGCGCCACCGGCGGCCAACCTGGAAGGCGCGCTGGGCGGGCTCAGCGGCATTCGCGACCTGTTTCAGAAGGCCGGCCTCGGCGAGCATGTCAACTCCTGGATCGGCACCGGCGACAACCAGCCCGTGTCAGCCGACCAGATCAAACAGGCCATGGGCGATTCCGGCCACCTGGGGCAACTCGCCCAGGCAGCGGGCGTTTCCGAAAATGAAGCCGCACAGCATCTTACTGAGCTGCTGCCTGAAATCGTCAACAAGCTAACCCCGCAAGGCAGCATCCCGGCCGACGGCGGCGATATTGTCGGCATGCTGAAGAAAATGATGGGGTAGCAGCTTACTGGCCGGAGTAGCCCGGCGAAAACTTGTCGGGGGGTTGCCCGACGGCAAGTTCCTTTTCTTGTCTTGCGTCGCCAAGAAAAGGAACCAAAAGAAGGCGCGCCCCCTTCGCTAGCCTTCGGCTCCCCGCGGCCAACAGCCTCAAGCCGGGCAATGCGGAAACTCGCTTCGCCACAATTTTTGAGAAAGCGAAGCTCGAACATCCGCATGGCTGTTAACCGGCTTGAGCCAGCCGTCTGTGGCAGCGTCAGAGGGGGAAGACAACCCATAGTGCAACTCGCATTCCCCTCTGTGCCGTCGAGGCCGGATGGCTGAATTGGGGGCCGTTGAGGCGAGCATGTTTGAGCACGTGGCGGCGAAGCCGATCGTGCGAGTTTGCGAGCCGCCCAATTCAGCAATCTGGCTGAGGCTTGCCCGAAGGGCGGCACAGCGGGGTCGCCTCTTCTTTGGTTACTTTCATTTGGCGAAGCAAAAGAAAGTAACTTGCCGCCGGGCAACCCCCGGCCTCCTCCTCTAAATCAAACCCATCACATGCGGCGCAATGCCCTTCGGTTATTGCGCCCTACGTGGGCTGGTTAGAGAGTAACCCTTTGGCGTGCCCTCGTTTGTTCCCAACCACAGGTTCCCATAACCCCAGATGAGCATTGCCGCTGACGCACAAATAAGGGACAGGATTCCAACTACCTTGGAGACACGTGAAAAATCCCACGGCGTTTCGTTGGCTTTGACTCGGCAGGCGTTTAGTATGTGCTTCTTGTTTGTTCAATGAATAGAAATAAACTCAGTGAAAAGCGCAAGAAAGGCCCTCACGCTTCCAGAGCGTCCGAACATGCTTCCCTTGTGCCAGATGGCCCATGCGGCAAAAGGGGTTCCAGCTGACAACAACAGGAGCAACGCTTCAGGCCAGTACATGCGATAACTTACTGGCGGATTCTTCACTACTTTATATAATTGGTTGTTCATTATCAATAGCCCAAGCTGGAACTTAGCGCTCTCAAGCTCAAGGCCCCTCTCCCCCTTACCCCGTCCCCCCCACCGTCAACCCATCAATCCTCAACGTCGGCTGCCCCACCCCCACCGGCACGCTCTGCCCTTCCTTTCCGCAGGTGCCGACGCCGGGATCGAGCTTCATGTCGTTGCCGATCATCTCGATTCTGGTTAACGCATCGGGGCCGTTGCCGATCAGCGTTGCGCCCTTCACCGGATACGTTACCTTGCCGTTCTCGATCATGTAGGCCTCGGCGGTAGAGAACACGAACTTGCCGTTGGTGATGTCGACCTGGCCGCCGCCGAAGTTGACCGCATAGATGCCGCGCTCCACCGACGCAATGATTTCCTGCGGGTCCTTGTTGCCGGCCAGCATGTAGGTGTTGGTCATGCGCGGCATGGGCAGGTGGGCGAAGGATTCGCGCCGCCCGTTGCCGGTAACCGGTACGCCCATCAATCGGGCGTTGAGGCTGTCCTGCATGTAGCCGACCAAGACCCCGTCTTCGATCAAAGTAGTGCACTGGGTAGGATTGCCTTCGTCGTCGACATTGAGCGAGCCGCGTCGCTGCGGCAGCGTACCGTCGTCGATGACCGTTACTCCCGGCGAGGCGACCCGCTCGCCCATGCGGCCGGAGAACGCGGAGCTGCCCTTACGGTTGAAATCGCCTTCCAGGCCATGCCCTACCGCCTCGTGCAACAGGATGCCGGGCCAGCCCGGCCCCAGCACCACCGGCATCACGCCGGCCGGAGCGGGCCGCGCGCCCAGGTTGGTGACTGCCTGGTGCACCGCCTGGCGGGCATAATCCTCGATGCGCTCGTCGGTGAAATACGCGTAGTCGAATCGTCCGCCACCACCGCCTGAACCCTGCTCCCGGCGCCCATCCTGTTCGGCGATGACCTGCACCGACAACCGAACCAGGGGCCGGACGTCAGCCGCGCTCTGGCCGTCGGAGCGCGCCACGTAGATCACCTCGTACTCGGACGCCAAATTCGCGATCACCTGGATCACGCGCGGGTCGAGCTTACGCGCGACATTCTCGACTCTTTCCAGCAGCGACACTTTCTGCGGGTCGGGTAGGCTGGCGAGCGGGTCAACCGGCTGATACAGGTTGCGCCCTGCTCCCGCCGCGGTCACCGGCACTGCGCGGTTGTGGCCGGCGCGGGCGATGGCGCGGGTGGCGTCCGCCGCCTGCGACAACGCATCGAGCGAAATGTCGTCGGAATAGGCGAAAGCAGTCTTTTCGCCCGACACCGCGCGCACGCCCACGCCCTGGTCGATATTGAAGCTGCCGGACTTGACCTGGCTTTCCTCCAATGTCCAGCCTTCGGAGCGGGTGTACTGGAAATACAGGTCGGCGTAATCCACGTCACTGGCCATCAGCTTGCCGAACACCGGGGCCAGTTGACCGGCATCCAGCTGATTTGGCATCAACAGGGTGGCGCGCGCGGTTTCGAAAAGCTGCTCGGAAACCTGCAGGGCAGGCTGGGTATCTTTCAGTTTCATGGTGGAACGTCCTATTTCTTACCTGCGGTCTCGCGGCTTGACGCGGTGCGGCGCTCGATGGTAATCACCTGGGTCGGTTCGATGCCAAGGACCCGGTGCCGGGAGGCCGGCAAGCTCTTGCGCAGGCTGCTCTGATATTTCGGATTGATGTTAGCCATCACCACCCCCGAGCCGCGCGGCAGGCGGTCGAGCACCACGCCCCAGGGATCGACGATCATGCTGTCGCCGTGGGTTTCACGGCCAGACAGATGATAGCCCCCCTGGGCAGGCGCGATGACATAGGCCAGATTTTCGATGGCGCGGGCCCGCACCAGGGTTTCGAAATGCGCCTTGCCGGTGGTGGCGGTGAACGCAGAGGGGACCACAATCAGATCCACCTCCGGCATGGCGCGGTAGAGTTCGGGAAAGCGCAGGTCATAACAGACCGACAGACCAATGCGGCCGAACGGACTGTTGACCACCACAACGGTATCGCCCGGCTCGATGGTTTGCTCTTCCCGGTAGTGCTCAACTCCCAGGTCCAGGCCGAACAAATGGATCTTGTCATAGCGCGCCACTTGCTTGCCGCGCTCGTCGTAGACCAGGCAGGCATTGCGCACCTTGTTCGGGTCCGAACTTTCCAGCGGAACTGTGCCGCCCACCAGCCACAGCTTGTGCTTCTTGGCCATGCGCGAAAGAAAATTCTGCATCGGGCCATGCCCTTCCTTTTCCCGCACCTTCACCTTGTCGGTGTCTTTCAGGCCCATGATGGCGAAGTATTCC